>JAQWXQ010000141.1 GCA_029254395.1 SAR86 cluster bacterium
AAAGAGACATCAGGATGCTTGGTTTTCTCTAAAAATAAAAAATCTTCAAAACATTTTTACGAACAGCTTACTAGCAGGAAGGTAAATAAAGTTTACAGAGCACTTCTGAAAGGAAGGCTCGATAAAAATATCGAAATAAAAACACCAATTGGTGATAATAATCAGTCGGCTCAATCTAAATTTAAGATTATAAAAAAATTCAAAGACTCAACTTATGTTGAAGTACAAATTTTTACAGGAAGAACGCATCAAATAAGAGTTCATGCTAATGAAATGGGACACCCCATAATTAATGATAAAAAATATGGAGACTGGGACCACAACAAAAAAACATCTAAAAAGATAAAAAGAATGGGTTTGCATGCCCATAAACTAAGTTTTGTTGACAAGGATTCCATAGAGATTAATTTATTAGCAGATATTGATGAAACGTTTGAAGATTTAATAAATGTATTTAATTAAAAAAAGATACCAAATGATTAGCAAATTTGATAGGATACGGTTTTTTTAAAGGGTTAAATATGGCAGTTCAAAAAAGTAAGAAAACTAGATCAAGAATAGGCATGAGAAGATCTCATGACTCATTGAAAAGCTCTACGCTTTCAACAGACCCTGTTTCAGGTGAAAGGCATCTTCGTCACCAAATGACAAAAGATGGTTTCTACAAGGGCAGGCTAGTAAAGGATCTTAGAAAACCTGAAAAAGATGAGGCAGAAGAAGAACTCAGCTAAGTATGGCTAAACATATTAGCGTTGTCTTTCCAGGGCAAGGCTCACAGTCTATTGGCATGCTTGATCAATTCAGTCATGAAGATATTCTATCTTCTGGATATGATTCAAATATTTTTAATTTTGATTTGCTCGATATCATTTCCTCTAATGAAGAAAAATTAAATCGAAGCCACTTCACACAACCTGCATTGGTTTTAACTTCTCATTTATATTTCAGAAAACTTACCAAATTACTCTCTACTAAATTAGATCTGCTAGCAGGGCATTCTCTTGGAGAATATTCAGCTCTTCTTGCTGCAGGCTCTATTGAATTAGATGCTGCACTTCAGCTTGTTTACAAAAGAGGCTTATTTATGTCAGAAGCTCCAAGTGGTTCCATGTTAGCTGTTATGGGTTTGGAGATATCTGTAATAGATAAGATTTGTAATGATATTAGTAATGAAGGTAATATATTCGTAGCCCCAGCTAATATAAATACTCCCAATCAAATCGTTATAGGTGGCGATCACAAGGCGATAGATATTGCATCAATTAAATTAAAAGAAGAGGGTGCCAAGAGGTGCATTAAACTTAAAGTCTCAACTGCATCACACTGCTTGTTGATGAAAGAATCAGCTTTGAAGCTTCAAAAAGAGCTTGAGAATATAGATATTATAAAACCAACAATAGGCGTTGTTCAAAATGTTGATGCAAGACTTGCTGAAACCCCTGAGTTCATAAAAAATAATTTAATTTCACAGCTTACAAGCCCTGTACAATGGGTGGATACAATGAAGCGGGTAGATAGCAATAAAGGCATATTAATTGAGTGTGGTCCTGGTAAAGTTTTATCTGGTTTAGCTAAACAAAATGGAATTGAGAATATACTTACGATGTCCTCACAAAATTTTGAAGAAGATTTAAGGAATATGTTATGAAAAATATTTTAATAACCGGAGCATCTAGAGGAATAGGGAAGTCCATAGCTTATTACTTTGCCAGGAAAGGTTTTAATGTTGTTGGTACAGCTCGTTCTGAGTTTGAATTTATCGATGCTGACTTTAAAGGAACTTTTACTCCTTTAAAACTTGATGTAACTGATAGAGATTCAATAAAAGAAGCATTCAGCTTACTCAAAGAAAAAGAATTATTGCCAAATATTCTAGTAAATAACGCAGGTATTACAGCTGATCAGCTCTTTTTAAGAATGAAAGATGATGATTGGGATAATGTACTAAACATAAATCTTACAGGCACATTTAATATTACTAAAATGTTTATTAAACAAATGGTTAAAAATAGATCGGGTAAGATAATTAACATCTCTTCAGTGTCAGGGCTTATGGGGAATGCCGGTCAGGTTAATTATTCCTCTTCTAAAGCAGCTTTAAGCGGTTTTACTAAATCATTGGCTAAAGAAGTTGGCTCACGAAACATAACTGTCAATTCTATTGCACCAGGATTTATCGATACTGATATGACAGAATATCTAGATGAAAAGGCTAAGTTAGATCTAGAATCACAGATCCCTCTCAAAAGAATGGGAAATGCAAGCGATATATCAGAGCTTGTATACTTTCTTGCGTCTGACGAGGCAAGTTATATAACAGGTCAAACAATATCTGTAGATGGTGGATTATTTATGCATTAAAAAATGCATCTTATTTTTAAAACATGTAAAATAGCATTCTTTTATCAAGGGAGATAATATGAGTATTGAAGACAGAGTAAAAAAAATAGTAAGTGACCAGCTTGGCTCATCAATTGAAGAAGTTAATAGCGACTCTTCATTTGTTGATGATTTAGGCGCAGATTCACTTGATACTGTTGAGTTAGTAATGGCATTAGAAGAAGAATTTGATTTAGAAATTGCTGATGAAGATGCTGAGAAAATTTCAACTGTAAACGAAGCTGTAGATTATATAAATTCTAATTCCTAAATTTCGTGAAACTACAAAGAAGAGTTGTAGTTACTGGAATGGGGATTGTCTCCCCTATTGGAAATAGTATCAATGATGCCTGGAACGCCTGCAAGAGTGGTATTTCAGGCATTTCTTTTAATGAAACAAATATACCAGACTCACCAGTAACAATTGGTGGAAGAATTAAAGATCTAGACCTTAAAGAGTACCTTGATGTTAAAGAAATAAGAAGATTGGATCCATTTATCCAGTACTCTCTGATTTCTTCTTCACAAGCAATTAAAGATGCATCTATTGATAGCTCCATTGACTGTTCGCGAATAGGCGTAAATTTTAGCTCAGGCATTGGTGGGATATCTAATATTGAAAAAAATCATGATCTATTAAACAACTATAGTTATAAAAAAATATCACCATTTTTTGTTCCTGGGTCTATTATTAATATGGCCTCGGGATTTATATCTATTAGGAATGGTTTTACTGGACCTTCTATGAGCACCGTGACGGCATGTTCTGCCGCAAGTCATTCTATAGGAATGTCAGCTAGATCAATTGCTTATGGCGATGCTGATATTATGGTCGCCGGAGGTGGTGAAATGTCAAGCACGCCTCTTGGAATTGGTGGATTTATTGCAGCTCGAGCTTTATCTGAATCCTCTGATCCATTAACAGCTAGTAGGCCTTGGGATAAAGATAGGGATGGCTTTGTTTTATCAGATGGATCAGCAGCATTAGTTCTTGAAGAATATGAGCAAGCAAAAAAAAGAAATGTTCATATTTATGGTGAAATAATTGGTTTTGGTATGAGTTCAGACGCGCATCATATGACAGCGCCGCCTGAGAATGGAAAAGGAGCTGCAACAGCCATGCATGAGGCGCTTAAAGATGCTGAAATAGATTGTTCAGAAATTCATTATATTAATGCTCATGGTACATCAACACCACTTGGTGATCTTGCTGAAGCAAACGCAATAAAATCTACATTTTTAAATACAATACCTAATATCAGCTCAACAAAATCCATGACAGGTCATACATTAGGTGCAGCAGGCGCAATAGAGTCGGTATTTTCATTGCTTGCAATTAGAGATGGTGTGGTACCTCCGACAATAAATCTTGACAATTTAGATCCAAATTGTGGTCTTGACTTTACTCCTCATACAGCAAGAGATAAGAAAATTACAACTGTAATGAATAACTCATTTGGCTTTGGTGGAACTAATTCTTCATTAATTTTCAAAAGAGTTTAGTGAAAATTACTTTTAGATTAATAATACTTTTTCTAATAGTTACGCCCTTATTGTCTATCGGTCCATATTTCGCTTTTCTAAATCAAAAAAATACATTTATCGAGTTCTTGGATGTACCTCCTGGTGAATCTATTTATAGATCTATTAACAATGTTGTCTCTATGTCTTTTGAAAAAAAGTTACTGTTAAAAATTTATTTGAGCACGAAAAACATTAAATCCTTCAAGGCGGGAGAATACTATATAAAAAATAAAAAGCTCTTAGATATCATTAATGACTTGCATAAGGGTAATTATCATCAAAGGTCATTTACAATTCCTGACGGTTCAAATATATACGAGTTAGAATCATTAGTTAGCAATTCAATGCTCACTAATAACTGCTCTTATCTTAGCTGTATTGATAATAGACTTGATTATAAAGAGGGTATGTTACTTCCTAACACTTACTTTTATTACAAAGGTCACAACGTATCTGATATTTTTGATAAAAGCTACGACAATCTAATGGAGTTCATAGATTCAATTTGGCTGCTTAAACCGGATAATAATTTATTAAACACTAAATATGAAGCAATCATTCTTGCTTCAATAATTGAAAAGGAGGCCGGTAACCTTGAAGAAAAAGATCAGATTGCTAGTGTATTCTTAGCTAGGCTTAAAAAAAATATGAGGTTGCAGGCAGACCCAACAATTATTTATGGCTTATTGCCTAATTTTGATGGAGATATTAAAAAATCTGATATTCTTAATAAAAGAAACGCCTATAATACATATATGATTAATGGTTTACCTCCATCACCAATAGCTTTTGCCTCAAAATCTTCATTGAAAGCAGCTATCTTAAGTTCACCTGGTGATTATTTTTATTTTGTAGCAAATTCTAAAAATTCACATTATTTTTCGAAAACTTACGATGAACATAAGCAAGCTATAAAAAGGCTTGGGCTAGATAAATGATTATTAGCTTTGAGGGTATTGAGGGTGTTGGTAAATCTACACAAATCAACTTATTAAAAAACTGGTTTGAAAATCAGAATCTCAAAACTACTATAGTTAGAGAACCAGGCTCTACTATAGCTAGTGAAAAAATACGCGATATTTTGCTTTCTAATGAAATTTCGTTATCTAACGAAACTGAATTGCTTTTGATGTTTGCTGCTAGAGCTCAGCTTATTAATGAGAAAATCACCTCAAGTGAATTTGATATCATTCTATTTGATAGATATTTTGATGCATCTATTGCTTATCAGGGGTATGGAAGGGGTCTATCGGTAGATTTTATTAATCAGTTAATTCAGTTTACCAATTGTCCAAGCCCGTCAATGACCTTTTTATTAGATCTGGATGTTGAAAAGGGCTTTAAAAGAAAATCTAATGATCTTAAAGATAGAATAGAATCATCTGGATTAGACTTTTTTAACAAAGTTAGGCAAGGCTATTTAAGCATTGCATCTAGTCAACCCCATAGAGTTAAAATAATTGATGCTGATCAACCTGAGTCCAAAATACATGATCAAATCATCTCTAAAATAAAAACGATAACGTGAGCTCTGCTATCTATCCTTGGTTGGATCAAAAAATATTAAACACTTCTATTACCAGCCTTCCTCATGCCATGATAATTAATGGGCCTGAGGGTATTGGGAAACGTTCATTTGTAGGTGATTTAACTAAAAATATTCTTCTACATGGATTAAATGATCAATCGCCAAGTGAGCATATTAAGTTAATTAATTCAAAAAACCATCCTGATCTATATGAGTTAGATAAAGATACAATTAAAGTAGGAGATATCAGTAGGCGTAAAGATGATAAATGGGACTCTGAAAAGGGCAAGAGAGATGCAATTAGTTTTTTAAACTTAACACCTTCGATCTCAAAGAATAAAGTTTTACTGATGCATAATGTTGATAATATGACATTAGCCTCTCAAGACGCACTGCTTAAATCTTTAGAGGAGCCAGCTGCCTTCTCTTATATTCTAATGACCACAAGCAGACCTCATTCTTTAAAGTCAACCATCTACAGCAGATGTCAGACTGTGAACATAAAGAATCCATCTAGAGAAGACATTAATTCATGGCTTGAAGGTCAAGGTTTGTCTGATTATTCTTCATTAGATTTCCCAAGTTATTACACACCAATTCAAATTCTAGACTCTATAAATTCAGATAATGCAAAAATTTTTAAAGAGTTTATTGAGCTTTTCTCGAACTATCTTAGGAACAAAATTCCTCAAAATGAATTCATAAAAGACTTTAGTGACTATGACCTTGATTTAATTGAAAAACTTAACTTTACAGTTGAGGTGTTAAAAATTTTACTTTCTACAAAATTATGCAATAGGAAGCTTAACGGAGTTTATGCAGTTTTTGATAACTTCGTGTTTAGCAACTTAAAAATATCCAATATTATTAATGATATAAATGATTTAAAGTTTAATTTCTACAAGGTGAAATCAATAAATGAATCTCATATATTTAATTATCTATTTAGCGACATTAAAACTTCGTTTAGACCACAGTAGTTCCTCCATCTACTACAATCGTTTGACCATTAATATACTCACCAGCTTTTGATGCTAACAAGACTGCAACTCCTGCTATTTCATCAGGAGTACCAATTCTGCCCATAGGGGTTGTTCTTAGAACTGATTTAAGAATATCTGGATTATTCCAAAGATCTTTCGCAAAATCAGTTTTAATTAAACCGGGTGCAATTGAGTTAGCTCTAATATTATTTTTTCCAAATTCTGCTGCAATGTTTTTTACAATCATCACATCGGCTGCTTTACTTATATTATATGCACCAAGAATTGAAGTTCCTCTTAGCGCAGCAATGCTTGATATTATTATTATAGCCCCATCATTTCTATCTACCATTTCAGGTATAACAAGATTGCTAAGTATCTGATTTGACCTAATATTATTATTCATAACTTTATCAAATGCCTCAATTGGCATATCCAACATTGACCCCATATGAGTATTTGTTGCAGCATTACAAACCAGAACGTCTATTGTTCCAAGTAACTTTCTTGTTTCTGTTACTAAAAAATTAAGTTGCTCTTCATGACTTATATTCGCAGCAATAGGAAAGGCTAGCTCTGCACCCACTTCATTATTGATTTCGCTTGCTGTATTCTCGCAGTCATTAATCGTTCTGCTAGAAATTATTACCTTAGCACCAAGTTTTGCATAATTGAGCGCAATAGATTTACCAATCCCTTTAGACGAGCCCGTAATAAGAATATTTTTATTATTTAAATTGAATAGTGACATTATTTATTGCTCCCGCATGATTAAATACAAAATATATTATAAGATAAATTATCTTTTTTAAGTGTTCAATTTTTGAGGAATAATTATGTTTGAAAATGTAGAAATCTACTCTAAATCTAACTGCTCTTATTGTGTAATGGCTAAGAATTATTTTGAATCCAAAGGAATTGATTATACCGTTCATGATGCTGAAGATATTGATATCTTTAAAAAGTTGCTGGTTAGAAATCCTGCTGCTAGAACTATGCCCCAAATATTTATTAATAATGAATTGATTGGTGGCTATACCGATCTTTTAGAGTGGTTAAAATAATATGGTTAAATTTAATGAATTTTTATTATTTATTGATGGTTACTTAAGTGGATCATGGTGGTTTCCAGCCTTCCTAATTGGAACAGGTCTATTTTTTACAATTTATTTAAAGTTTCCTCAATTTAGGTATTTTAAACATGGCTGGAGAATTCTTTCTGGGAAATTCATAAAAGACACAACTAAAGGAGAGACGACTCCATTTCAGGCATTGTCGACAGCACTATCTGGCACAGTAGGAACGGGCAATATTGGTGGTGTTGCCTTGGCAATATGGATTGGAGGACCTGCTGCAATTTTTTGGATGTGGGTAACAGCTATTTTCGGCATGACAACAAAATTTGTTGAGGTAACGTTAGCACATAAATATAGGCGTGTTCTTCCTGACGGTACAGTTTCCGGTGGCCCAATGTACTTTATGGAGGAAGGATTAAATATGAAATGGTTAGCAATAACTTTTTCTGCTTTAATGATGATTACAGCTCTTGGTTCTGGAA
This sequence comes from SAR86 cluster bacterium, assembly GCA_029254395.1. Taxonomy (GTDB): domain Bacteria; phylum Pseudomonadota; class Gammaproteobacteria; order Magnimaribacterales; family D2472; genus CAJQGY01. The sequence goes on from JAQWXQ010000141.1 coordinate 7,973, forward strand.
ATATGCCGCAAATTAATAACATTGCCAATGTTATGGAATCGACATTCACAATTCCTAAGTTTGCTACTGGTCTAATTTTAGCTATTCTTTTGTGGCTCGTGATCATAGGTGGTATTAAAAGAATAGCCTTGATAGCTAGCAAGCTAGTTCCAACAATGGGTTTTATATACATTGCCGCATCATTGGTAATTATCTTTGATAATTATGAAAATATAATCCCATCAATAACATCAATTTTTAGCCAAGTCTTTACTGGATCATCTGCGCTTGGTGGGTTCTTAGGCGCAAGTTTTGCAATGAGTCTGAAGTATGGTGTCGCTAGAGGTTTGTATTCAAACGAAGCAGGACAGGGCTCATCTCCCATAGCTCATGCATCCTCCAAAACAGAAAATCCACTTGAAGAGGGAATGGTTTCTATCTTAGAACCATTTATTGACACTATCGTAGTATGTACCATTACAGCTCTTGTTATTCTCTCTAGTGGAGTATGGACAGAAAAGTTTGAAAATGATTTTGACAGAACTTCTACACATATAATTAATGGGATTTATGACGAATCAAAGGCTGGTGATGTTAAAAATCTCCAAGCTTATTTATATAATCAAGACTCAAACGCTGTTCCTTTCGATGGTGTGCTCGAAGCCATAAATGGTGAATTGGTAACCCAAAATATCACCATTCTTCATAAAAATTCAATAGCCGAAGATGTTCTATTCTACAAATCTGGACTTTTGTATTCTGGTAATATCGTCATTTCTTCTGGCAAAGTATCTCAATCTGGCATTTTACTCAGTGGTAAGTCGCTAATACACTCTGCAGAATTAACGGCAAAAGCATTTTCTTCTGGAGTTTTGGGTAAATATGGTGAATATATCGTTGCTATAGGCTTATTATTATTCGCATTCTCTACAGTTATCGCTTGGTCTTATTATGGTGACAGATCTACTGCTTATATTTTTGGTGAGAAAGGTGTTATTTGGTACAGAATACTTTATGTATTTTGCTTCTTTTTAGCCTCTATAATTGATACTGAGGTGGTTTGGAACATAGCTTATGTAGTTGTGGCTTTAGTAACAATTCCAAATTTAATAGGACTTATTGTTTTACGTAAAGAAATCAAAACTCTTTCAGACGAATATAAAATATAATACTTATTTCAAATTGACTCATGCATAATAATATTAAGTTTTTTTTACTCATTTTAATAATTTCATCATGTGGTGGCGGAGGTGGGGGCTCATCTTCTTCTGGGTCTTCAGGTACCGCTCCAACTCCATCAGCTCCTAGCTTCAATTCCTTTATTGCAAATAGTGATCTTATTGTTATAAACAATGATGTAACCCTAACTTGGTCTACATCCAATACAAATACATGCACAAGAGGTGGTGATTGGTCTGGTGCTGCAGCAACATCTGGCACATCCTCAGTAAGGCTAACCGAGTTAAAATCATATACTTTCACTTTAACGTGCTCAGGTGCATCAGGAACCCAAGATGCAACTGCATCTGTTTCTGTAAATGTTCAAGAAGACCCAAACGGCTCTATAGGGTATGAAATTTATAATGAGGTTAAAGATTCTTATTGCAAAACCCCAGTTAATGATTCGTCTGACTATTGGATTGATAACTTTGATTCAAACATTCTCAATCCAGACATATACTCCTTTCAACAAGGAAGTGGTTTTTTTGACAGCAATGGGACATTCATCCAAGGTTGGGGAAATAACGAAGAGCAGTATTATACTAGCGATGCTCAAAATGCTGCTAAAAACTATAATGTACAAACTAATACCACTGAAAATGCATTTATAGATAATGGAAAACTTGTAATTCAACCAATCTACGACATCACAACGCCTTTTGAAGATCCGTACTGTATAAATAGAGACTGTAACTATGTTGCTGATCATACTTCTGCAAGAATAATAACAAGTAGATCAAATGGCAAAACCGGTTTATTAGTTGGAACAGATACAGAAACGACCGCTTGTTTTAGAGTTCCTGCTGGCACAGGTTTTTGGCCAGCTATTTGGTTTCTACCACAAGGCTTCATAGAAGGTGAGAAATCATGGCCAAGGGATGGTGAGATGGACATTATGGAGGCGAGGGGAAGGATAGCTCAAACTGTTGGCTCTGCTGTTCATTGGGGGCCACCAAGAAAGCTTTATTCTGTTGATGCACAAGTACCACTGGCGGTGAATTTTCAGGATACTTTCCACTCTTTAACTTTTAAAAGAATGGAAAATTTTATTGAAGTGTATCTAGATACAATGACTGAACCATTTTACGAGTTTAATTCTTCAAGCAATAGAATAATGAATGATTACTGGCCTTACAATGAATCATTTTATTTAATTCTTAACGTTGCCATAGGAGGCGATTTCGACGCTGGCCGTTTAGATAACAACGCGATATGTAAAGACGAGCAATGTTCAAATTTATCAAACCCATCTCGAGGTAGGTTTGAAATTGATTACATAGAAGTAAAATCTACTGACTAATATTTCTGCTCTTAAGCTCGTCAAGAACCTCCTGAAAAGTGAATCCTTGATTCCTTAGAAGCACTACCAAGTGGAAAAGCAGGTCAGCAGATTCTTCAATCAATCTACCATCTTTTGTAACTGCACTTATAGCAGTTTCACCTGCCTCTTCAGTGACTTTTTTTGCTATTTCTTTAACACCTTTCCTATAGAGTTTTTTGATATAAGAGTTTTCGTATTCGCCTTCTATACGAGAGTCAATAACACCCTCTAATTTATTTATAAAAGTTTTATTAGTTATATTTTCATCATCAAAACAAGTCAAAGGTCCTTTATGGCAGGTTGGTCCAAGAGGAGTTGCTAAAACTAAAATTGTATCTTTATCACAGTCAATATATAAATTATCTACAATCAATTTATTATTAGACGTTTCACCTTTTACCCATAATCTATTTTTAGATCTACTAAAAAAAGTTACAACTCCCGATTCAATTGTTTGTCTATAAGCTTCTTTATTCATATAACCCAGCATCAAGATATCAAGGGTAATTGAGTTTTGTATAACTGCAGGTACTAGCCCCTTAGAATCATATTTAATGTTTATTTCTTTCATACATTCCTTATATTAATTTTTTTTAACTTAAGATATTTTTTTAAAACAGGTAAGCTAATTATGTTTTTGTGAAATATAGACGCCGCCAAACCACCACTTGCATTTGTATTTGTAAATAAATCAACAAAATCTTCAGGAGACCCAGCTCCACCCGATGCTATAAAAGGAATGCTTATATTATTTTGCAGGAGTTTTATCTGATTTAGATCAAAACCAGACCTTTTACCATCTTGATTCATGCAATTTAATACAATTTCACCAGCTCCCATTTCCTGAACAACATTAATCCAATCAATAGTTTGTATATTTGTTTCATGAGTCGTTTTTTCACATCCTGTTTTAGCATGAACAGAATAACGATTATTATTCGCAAAGCTATCAATACCAACTACTACACATTGACTACCAAATTCTTTTGCAAGTTTTTTTATTAGCAAGGGATCTTCTATAGCAGGTGAATTGATAGAAACTTTATCAGCTCCAGAATTCAATATTTCTCTTGCACTACTCACGCTAGATATTCCACCTGCTACACAAAAAGGTATAGATATGTTTTTTGCAACTTCTGTGACCCAGCTTTTCGATACTAGCGCATTCTTTGTGCTGGCCTTTATGTCATAAAATACAAGCTCATCAGCACCTTCAGAATCATATTTTTCAGATAGCTCGATAATTGAACCCACTATAGTGTGGTTTTTGAATTCAACTCCTTTTACAACATTCCCATTTGCTACATCTAGGCAAGGTATTATTCTCTTAGTTAACATTTTTAAGGTCCATCATTGATATTTTTTTTTCATATATTGCTTTTCCAACAACACACTCATCCGCACCTATTGATTTTAGATACTGCAGATCATTAACATTTCCTATCCCACCAGAAGCTATAAATTTAAAAGCATTTAAAGAAATAATTTTTTTATATATTTCTTTATTTGGTCCTTCCATTGTTCCATCAAGACTTATATCTGTAGCTAATATATTCTTTATCCAATTATTTTTAGATAGATAGTCATATAAATTAATTTCTGATTCTACCGACCAACCATGAGTTGCTAACATTGGTAGTTTGTTAGTTACTTTGAAATCGAGTGCAAATATTATTTTATCTAAATAGTTGCATTCTCTTAATTGATCAAGAAAATAGCTATTTTCAATTGCACCAGTTCCAACTATTACTCTATCAACACCGCTATTAAAAAGCATATTCACACGATCCATAGATCTTACCCCACCACCAACTTGAATTTTTAGACCTTTTGTTAAAGCGATTTTCTTGATAATAGCAAGGTTATCCATTGAATTAGTGCTAGCAGCATTTAAATCAATTATGTGAAGATAATCAAAGCCTTCTTCCTTGAAATAATTTGTTTGTTTTAGTGGGGAAGATTCATATTTAGTAACTTTACCAAAATCACCTTTTATTAATCTTACACAGCTACCGTCAAGAATATCTATTGCAGGAATTATTTTCATGAGTTATTTATAAAAAAATTTATAAAATCCAAACCAGCCAATGATGATTTTTCAGGATGAAATTGACAACCATATAAGTTATTTTTTTTCACGACTGCAGAAATAGTATTTACGTACTCTGTTGAAGCTATTTCATTCTCAGAACTAATAACTCCATAGCTATTTGCATAATAATAGTAACCACAAATATCTTTGTGCTTTGAATTCACATAATTCCAACCCATATGTGGAATAGGGTACTCATATGCCCCTTTTAATTTTTCTACTTTTCCTTTAAGTAAACCCAAACAACTAGTGTCTCCTTCTTGGGAATATTCAAATAAAATTTGCATTCCAACACAAATCCCTAAAATAGGCTTTTTAGAAGACTTTATGAGATCATCTAAGCTATTCTCAGAAAGTTTTTTCATAACTACATCTGAAGCCCCGACACCTGGAATGATAAGTTTATCTGTTCTTTCAAGCTGACAAGCATCATTAGATGTTATGGAATCAATACCAAGCCTATCTAAAGAAAATTTTATTGAATTTAAGTTTGACCCACCGCAGTCTAGTATGCCGATTTTCATATATGACCTTTTGTTGAGTTCATAGCTGTTTTGTCAATTATTAGAGATGCTGCAAGACACCTGGCAAAACTTTTAAAAGTTGATTCAATAATATGATGGCTATTTTTTCCAGTCGAAGTTATATGGCAATTAAAGCCAAGGGTATGCACAAATGAAATAAAAAAATGTTCAAACATTTCAGTAGGAAAATCACCAACATAAGATTTTAATTTTGGTGCTGAGAAAGTTAAGTTAGGTCTCGATGCCATATCTATTGAAACTATTGATTTCGCTTCGTCCATTACAAGAGTCTCAGTACTAGAATATCTTTTGATATTGTTTCTATTAGTCAAAGCTTTTTTAAATGATTCTCCCAGCGTGATCGCTACATCTTCAATTGTGTGGTGCTCGTCAATTTCTAAATCACCGACTGCCTCTATCATAAAATCAAACTTTCCATGCTTTGAAAACTGCTCGAGCATATGATCAAAAAATTTTAATCCAGTATTAATTGAAAATGAACCAGAACCATCAATATTTACATTTGTGTAAATTTTCGTTTCATTTGTAAATCTTGAAACAAATGAGCTCCTATGCTTTTCATTGCTATCTACTATGCTTTTTCTAACCTTCACAGCATTGCTATGAGCATCTAGACCTTCCGCCTCTGCAAGAACAATTACATGGTTCGAGAGTTCATTAAATCCATGCAATGAGGCAGTTTGAACTGTAATAGATTTTGTAAAATCTTTTACAGATAAACCTGAATAAGATTTAGCAAAACCATTTGTAGGAAGTGTGTGATTGGAACCCGACGCATAATCTCCAAAGGATTCTGGGCTTAGTTCGCCTAAGAATATAGACCCTGCATTACGTATTTTAGGAAGAAGAGATACTAAATTAGTATCGGGTATTATTAAATGCTCAGGAGCATTCTCATTTGCAAATGTAATAAGATCATCTATATCTTCAAAGTTTATTAACACTAAATTATCTAAACTTTCTTTTAGGATGCTCTGTCTGCTTAGAGTCTTAACTTGTTTTGCAACTTCAACTTCAACATTTTCTAAAAGCTCTTTATTTAAACTCAAAAGGGCAGCTCTGGAATCGCTACCATGCTCAAGCTGAGAAAGTAAATCTGCTGCTATTATTCTAGTATTTTTAATATCATTAGATATTATAAAAACTTCACTTGGTCCGGCAGGCATATCAATACTGACATCAGTAGAAACTATTTTTTTTGCTGCCGTTACATACAAATTTCCTGGACCAAAAATCTTATCTACTTTTGGAATAGATTCTGTTCCATTTGCCAATGCAAAGATTGCTTGTGAGCCACCAATTTTATAAATAGTTGTAATGTCTAATAAATAACATATCCATAAAATAGCTTGGTTTACTGATCCATCCTCATTTGGAGGAGTGCATACATATATATTTTTACAACCAGCAACTTTGGCTGGGATAGCTTGCATCAATAATGAGCTAAAAAGAGGAGCAGAGCCTCCAGGTATATATAAACCAACTTTATCAATTGGCCTTATCTCAGACCACAACGAAATTCCGTTCGTTGTATCTTCTGATGAAAGTTTTAGAGACTGATATTGTCTTTTTGCATAATTTTCGATATTTGCTTTTGCAACTAAGATAGATGATTTAAGAGCTTCATCAAGCATTCGATCAGCTTGTAAAATTTCTTCTTTAGACACTTTAAAGTTATCTGGCGAGCTTAGTCCAATTAGCTCATTTACATCCCTAACTCCTTTATCACCTCCAAGCTTTATTAATGATTCATATTTTAAAACTTTCAAAATCTCATCTTCAGATAGTTCCTGAAGAGTTTTCTCTAAGACGAAATTTTTATCATATTCAATAATCATATTTAACTTAATACCTTTTCTACAGGTAGTACCAATATAGACGAAGCACCATTTGCTTTTAGTTTTTCCATTGTTTCCCAAAAGACTGGTTCTTGGCACAGCGAATGAATGGCAACCTTATCTTTATTTTCAAGCGGTATTATTGTTGGGGATTCTGAGCCAGGTAATAATTTACAAATTACATCAACATTATTAAGAGGGGCATTTAACATTACATATTTACTTTCTCTTGCATTAATAACACCCTTTATTCTATTTGCTAATGTATTAGCTAATTGTTGTTTACTCGTCTTAATATTTGTATTTGATATTAAAACAGCCTCTGAATTCATGATAGTTTCTAATTCTCGTAAATTATTTGCTTCAAGAGTTGCTCCTGAAGAAACTAAATCACAAATACAATCACATATCCCTATATGCGGCATCAATTCAACTGATCCTTGAATATCTGATACATAAGCATTTATAGAATTTTTATTAAGATAATTTTTAACAATATTTGGATATGATGTTGCAATTTTCATATCTTTTAGGCTTTCAAAATTCATACCTTCCGGAATAGCAAAAGAAAGTCTGCATTTTGAAAAACCGAGATTTAACAAAGTATTTATTTGGTTTAAATTATTTGAAAGTGTTTTTTCTAATAATTCATTCTGACCGATGATTGCTAGATCAGCATCACCATTATTAACTAAATTCGGTATGTCATCGTCACGAACAAATAATATATCTATAGGAAATGAATTAGATTTTATTAAAAGCTTTCCATCTCTTGTTTGAAACTTAACACCTGATTTTTTTAACACATTTTGACTTTCATTAGATAGCCTGCCACTTTTTTGCAAAGCGATTGTTAACCTTTCTTTCATTACTTTATTCTCTTTAAAATTGTTTTGTAGCCATAATTTTGTTCGCTTGAAAGGAATCTTGCTACACGAGTAACTGTTGTAGTACTTGTTTTTAGCTTGTCAGCAATCTCTCTATAAGATAACTCATTTTTGTTAAGCGTTTGTGCAACTGACCATCGTTCATTTAAAGCTTTAAGCTCTGATGGAGTGCATAGATCTGTTAAAAATTCATTAACCTCTTTGTTATTTTTTAAAAGAAGCAATGCATTGGATAAGGGTAATATTTTCATGCGTATTAGTGTATTACCATGCTAATACAATGTAAAGTTATTATTTTCTCTTAATAATGGAAGCTAATTCAATATGAGGTGTATTAACAAATTGATCAAAAAATTGTAATTTAGAAATTTCAAAACCATTTAATAATTTCATGTCTCTAACAAAAGTATCGACATTGCATGAAATATATAGAATGTTATCAAATGTCTTTGCTAGCTCAATAACATCATTGGTTAAACCTGATCTTGGAGGGTCTAAAAGAATATGTGAAAATTTATACTCTTTTAGATCTATGCCTTTAAGTCTTCTAAATATATGTCCATCAATAGCTTTCATTACTTCATCACAAGATAGTCGAGCATAATTAATATTAGATACATTATTTCTTTCAATAGCACTATCAAGGCACTGGATAGATTTTCTATTGTTTTCAGTAGCAAATACTTTCCCAAAAATCCTTGAAAGTGGAATTGTGAAGGTCCCACATCCGCAATATAATTCTAATAAATCACTAGGGTCTTCAACCATGTCACAAACTAAATCAACCATGCGGGGAACCATGAATCTATTTGGTTGGAAAAATGTTTGATCTGTTTGAAATAAAGAATATGGTTTTTTTGAGCATATCACCTCTTCAAGAAGGTCATCTGAAGTTGAAAAATATTTCTTTTTGCTGCGTAAAATAAGGTGAATATCAAACATGGTACTTATTATTTTTAATATCTCAAATAGATCGTTTGTTGCTTCCTTGTGGTAAATAAAAGTTACCATCACCTTATTGTTGTTATTACATCTAAAGTTAATCTGAAATAATTTATGCTTAATAAGCTCATTTTTATTAATTTCTAATAATAATTTTGGCATTAAATTATTTATTGCTGGATGCGCTATATTAAAAAACTTAAGAAAAACTTTTTTGCCATTTTCAACCATGGTGTAATGATTATCTCTATATCCAAACTCACATCTTGATCTAAAACCTGATGAGGGGCTTGAACTGAATTCAGGAATAACATCACTTATAGTAGAAATTAGTTTAGCAGCGTTTATATATTTATCAGTCACAAAAAATACCTTGTTATCATCACAATCGAGCCAATAAACGCAATGTTAAGTACTAAGAAAAGGAATATTAATTTTGGTAAAGTAAAGGTAGCTAAATCATCTTTCAGATCTTCCCTATTTCTTACTCCAAGCAAGCCATATATAATTCTTTTAAACCACATAAACGTATTATGACAAAAATAATAAACATTACTAAGAGCGGTGAAGAATATTTATCAAAACTTTTGATTGATAAAGGTGAGCCCAATCTTTCAATTAGAATTTTTATCTCTGATCCAGGCACTCCCAAAGCAGAGACTTGCTTGGCTTATTGCAAGGAGGATGAGGTCATTTCTGATGATCTTATAATGAACCTTGATTTAATTACTGTTTACGTTGATAAAAGAAGCATCCCATTTTTAGAGGATTCAGAAGTTAATTTTGACACTGATAACTTTGGCGGTCAGTTAACAATTAAAGCTCCCAATGCTCGGCTTCCTAATATTTCTCCTGAAAGCCCTGTGGAAGATAGAATAAATTATGTAATTTATAATGAAATTAATCCAATGCTTGAATCGCATGGAGGCGAAGTATCTCTTTCAAGCTTCACAGAGGAGGGCGTGGCTGTTCTTCAATTTGGTGGTGGGTGCCAAGGTTGCGGCATGGTTGATGTTACGCTTAAAGACGGAATTGAAAAAACTTTGCTTGAACAAGTGCCTGAAGTTAAATCAGTGCAAGATATAACTGATCACTCAATAGATGATAATGCTTTTATGAAAGCCTAATTGTTAATTGTCTTCGCTTATGTGAAG
>JAQWXQ010000005.1 GCA_029254395.1 SAR86 cluster bacterium
AATATGGAAATACTTATTTACCCAATGAAGTTTTAACAGATCTTCATAATGGGATATTTGTATCAAGAGAGATTCCTTCAACGTTCAAAATGAATCTTCAAACCAGCTATGTGGATGAACTGCTTAGCGCATTAGATAGTGACAAGTATGATGATATTTCTAAAGCAGCAATATTTAGTGCTGTTAATAAGATTAAAGTGTTTACTAGAAACGCTCCAAATAATGCTTTAGTTAAAGATCATTACAGATATCTCACATGGAAAATAGATAGCTATTTAGAAGGTTAGTTTTTTTCAGAATCGATTAATCGTTTCTTTTCGGTAGCGCCTCCAGGGGCGCTATATCCACCTAAACTTCCGTCGGTGCAAACTACTCTGTGACATGGCCTTACTATTGGTGTCGGATTTTTTCCACATGCATTAGCGACCGCTCTTGATGCTTTTGGCTTACCAATAGCTATTGCAATATCTTTATAAGTTCTAGTTTGCCCATAAGGAATTTTATCGATCTGATCCCAGACTTGTTGCTGAAATACTGTAGCCATAAAAAATTAAATAAACTGCTTAACGAACTTACTTAAATCTTTTGTATCAAGCTCTACCCTTGCATATGCTGGGGCATCCATTGAAGAAATGCATTCGCAAATCTTATCTATCTCAATACCAAGATTAGACAAGTATGTAATTAGATCTTTCTTTGCTTCTAGATTTTCATCAGATGAAACTAATTTCTGAGAATAATAGTTTGATTTAAAAACAAGAATTGCTAGAGCTATCATTGCTTCCTCTTGATTATCAGACTCTTCATACTCGTCAATTGCATTTAAAATCCAATAATGAGGTCTGCCAATCTTGGCTTTCGCATCCTCTAGATTAGGATAAAGTTTTGTGTGAGTTTTTTCTTTGAACCAATTATCCTCGTGTTCAATAATACATACTTCTTTTAAATTAAATAAGTATTTTTTTAGCTCTTCATCTTTTTGTATAAATGGGTATTGCATAGTTTTATTTTGAATATGATTTGAATGTAGATCTGATTTTCTTTAAAGCCCAGTCTATCTGATCCTTTGTAATAATTAATGGTGGGGCAAATCTAATAACTGTTTCATGAGTTTCTTTTGCCAATATACCTAATTCAAGTAGGTCTAGACATATTTGCTTTGCTTTAACGGTATCTTTAAAAAGCTCTACACCAATCCAAAGACCCTTCCCTCTTACTTCTTTGATGATGTCTGTATCAATAGCTCTAAGCTGGTTAGCTAGATAATCTCCCATCTCTCTACTGTTCTCAATAAGGTTATCATCATACAAAAGATCCAATGCTTTTGATGCAACTGCAGCAGCCAGCGGGTTCCCTCCAAAAGTAGATCCATGGGAGCCAGGATTAAAATGATCCATAACCTCCCTGGAGCTTAAGAATGCTGATACCGGTAATAGTCCGCCGCCAAGCGCCTTACCTAAGATCAACCCATCAGGTTGGATGTTTTCATGCTCATATGCAAACAACTTTCCTGTTCGGCCGAGCCCTGACTGAAT
>JAQWXQ010000010.1 GCA_029254395.1 SAR86 cluster bacterium
AAAGACTGGAATCACGAAGGCTCCGCTTTAGATAGTAAGCTTAAATCAGCGCTTGATATTGCTAATAGACAATCACCACCTAACTTTATAACACTTCCACTCAAACCAATAGCACAATGAAAAAAATATTAAATATAAGCCTTCTTGCATTTTTAATTAGCTTTAACTTATCTGCCCAAGATGTAGTTGAGCTTACCGACGATGAGTTACGTACAATTGAAATTAATGAACTACTTGAATTGGTAAAAACAAATAAAAGCATATTTCTTAATGAAGATAATAAAAGACTAAATTCGTTTATAACTAAAGTATCTGAAAGAAAGGCTTTACTAGATGATGCTAAAACAAAACTAGCAAACGAAATTGAGAGAAACATTAGCCTAGAGGCCTCTTTTGAGCAGAATGAAAAAACACTTGCTGAACTAGAAGAAAAATTAGAAATTAAAGTCGGTGTTTTGGGTGAACTGTTTGGAGTTACAAGGCAGTATGCAGGTGAGCTTTTAGCTGCATCTGAAAATTCTGTAGTTTTTTATGAATTTCCAAATAGGCCAGCGATATTAAAAGATATTGGCCAGGAAAAAGTTCATAACCTTGATCAGCTTGAGAATCTCTGGATATCTTATTTTGATGAAATCGTTGCTGGAAGTGAAATTAAGAATTTTGAAGCGACTATAACCTCTCCAAATGGAGAAAATATTGTTGGTGAAGTGACTAGGTATGGTTTGTTTTCTGCCTCATACGATGGGAAGTTTGTTAAACCAGTTTCTTCATTAGACTCATTTCAACTTTTAGCAAAACAACCAGAGAACACATTTACAAAAACTCTTTCAAAACATAAGCGAGCAGATGACTATACCAATGTAGCCATTGATCCAACAAGAGGTTTTTTACTATCTCTGTATTTAGATAAAGCTAATTGGTTTGAGCGTATTGCTCAGGGTAAATCTATTGGATTTGTGATAATTTTTATAGGTTTTATCGGACTAGTATTTAGTATTTTTAAGATTATTAGACTTAGAGAATATTCTAATGAGGTTCTAAATAACAAATCTGATAATATTCCTTCCCAAATGGAGTCATTGATCAAGGATGGGACTTCTCGAGAATCTAAGGAAAATATTATCGATGAATTTATTATTAACTATTCAGGCAAAATAGAATGGGGTAACAATTGGGTGAAGTTTTTTGCTGCCGTAGCTCCATTACTAGGCCTTCTTGGTACGGTTATAGGTATGATAGAAACATTCCAAGCTATAACTTTATTTGGTACCGGCGATCCTAAGCAAATGGCTGGCGGTATCTCACAAGCCTTGGTGACTACCATGCTTGGATTGATTGTTGCTGCACCTCTTTTAGGAATGTACACATATCTTTCTGAAAAAACAGAATCTATTGTACAGGTACTAGAAGAAAAGGCTTCTTACATTTTATCAAAGGATTAATAAGTGTTTTTGAATGAGCTAATAATTAAAGGTGGACCAGTACTATACCTATTATTTTTTCTAACACTTATTATTTTTACAGTCCTTATCAATAAATACTATTTTGTATTTATTGATAAAAATAACTGGTACGAAGATAGGCTTGATCATTTTTATGCAGAGTTTCCTCCGTCAGATATGAAACTTTACAATGTAGAAAAGACTTTTTTATCAGAATTTAAAAGAGATTCGCTGGCAAATATTAAGCTTTTAGATGGCTTGATAGGTATGTGCCCAATGATAGGTTTGCTTGGAACTGTATATGGAATGATAGAGGTATTTGAGGTGCTTTCCTTCTTAGGAACTGGAAACCCAAGAGCTATGTCTTCTGGTGTTGCAAAGGCAACAATACCAACAATGGCAAGTATGGTTATAACATTATTTGGTTTATATTTTAGACAAGATTTAACACAAAGAATAAATAAAGCCACGGAAAAAATGAAACTATTAATTAAACAAAAAGGATATTCACATTGAGAAGAAAGAATAGAAAAAAGGTTGAAGACTCAGCATTAGACTTAACTCCAATGATGGATATTGTTTTTATAATGCTAATATTCTTTATTGTTACAACATCTTTTGTAAAAGAGACCGGGGTGGACATTAATAGGCCAAATGCTGAAACTGCAGAAAGAGACGAAAAAGGTAATATTCTTGTGGCTATAACCTCTAATAATGAGATATGGATTGATAAGAGACGTGTTGATCTAAAAGCTGTGAGGGCAAATATAGAAAGGTTAAAGATAGAGTATCCTGGTGGGTCTGTAATCATTCAGGCTGATAAAGAATCACGCTCGGGTTTGTTAGTTGAAGCTATGGATCAAATAAGACTTGCAGGAGTACAAAATATCTCAATAGCTGCAAAAAATGATAATTAATACAACAAAAATACTAAGATTTATTATTGCATTGTCAGTAACATTTGCTATTTTTTTTATTATCCAGGCTTTAATCTCACAAGCCTCTGAACTTAATAAAAGTAATAAAGCTCCAAACTTTATTGAGTTTATTCGTATAAAGCAAGATGATTCATTGCAAGAAAGAAAAAGAACAATACCTGATAAACCACCTACACCAAAGAGACCTCCACAACCTCAGGTAGAGTTAGATGTTTCAAAGCCACCTCCAACTGCTAATTTAGATTTTGATATGCCAGATTTTTCTTTGCCAACAGATTTTTCAGGAGCATTTATGGGTAACCTTGAGTCTATGGGAACAGGTACCAGCCAGCTTATTCCTATTGTAAAAGTAGCTCCTAGATGTCCAAGAGAAGCTCAAATTTCAGGTATAGATGGATCTGTTACTTTAATTCTAAATGTTAATGCAAATGGAAGAGTGAGCACAATCCAAGTTAAATCTGCAAAACCGACAAGAGTTTTTAACTCAGAGGCAATAAAAGCTGTTAAAAGATGGCAATTTAAACCTAAGACAATAGACGGTATTGCTGTTGATCAAAAGGGCGAATTACTAGTGGAGTTTAGTTGTAATGTTTAAAACAATTTTCACATTTTTATTGTTAGTATCATTTTCTCATCCAGTCTTTTCATTGGATGATGCTATTAGCCAAAGAACCTATGAATACCTTAAAAGAGTTAATGAATACATAGACGAAGAGAACTGGGAAAGAGCAAAAAAAGAATTGGATACTTTTGAAAGATATTATCAATCAGATCAAAGTTATGAGCGCGCTTTAATGCAGCAACTTTATGGTAATTTTTATGCAATCCAGGGTAAATATTCTGAGGCTATTGGTAAGTATGAAAATGCGCTTAAATTTAAAAAAATGCCTTTAATTACTGGGTTTCAAGTACGTAAAAATCTTTCACAATGCTATTTTCAAACAGCTGATTACAAAAATACGATTAGAGTCCTAGAAGACTACAAGGCTATTGCCGAAAAAAGGCTTCAAATTTTTCAGCCTTTGAATGCAATCATGCTTGGTATCTCATATTACCAAGAAGGCGATCTTGTTCCAGCATATGAAAATATTTCATTTGCAAATGCATCATCAACAAAATACAAAGAGGATTGGCTAGGATACGAGTTTGGTGTTGCGATTGAGCTTGAGATGTTTGACGAGGCCAAAGAAGTGGCTCAACTCCTTGTCTTTATAAACCCAGATAAAAAAGAATATTGGAAGCAATTATCTGGTTTATATTTTGCCTTAGAATCTGATGATGAATCTCTGGCTGGCTTTGAGCTTGCTTATGAAAGGAACACTCTTACAAAGGAAAAAGAATACGTTGATTTAGCTAAATACTATTTATATAAAACTCTTCCTCAAAAAGCAGTTAAAGTTTTAGAATCAGGAATAAAATTTGGTATTGTTGAAAAAACAAAAGAAAATTATGACTTGTTGGCTGATTCTTATTTTCTTCTTAAAGATAGAGTTGTTGGTATTGAGTATCTAATAAAATCTCTTGGAATTGATAA
>JAQWXQ010000037.1 GCA_029254395.1 SAR86 cluster bacterium
GTATATAAAGGATCTTCATTGGGACCATTTACATCAATTTTATTAAAAAGAGGGAAGGTTACATTATATTTTTCGGTACAGAAAAATTTTATCTCATCATTAGTTCCAGGCTCTTGTGCGCCAAATTGGTTGCATGGAAAAGCTAAAATTTCTAATCCTTTAGAGCTAAATTTATTATAAAGTTCCTGCAAACCCTCGTAATGATATGTGAGACCGCATTCACTTGCCACATTGACTACAAGAATGGCTTTCCCATCATATACAGATAGATCTACGTCATTTAGATTATTGTCATTTACAACAAAGTCAGTTATTTTTTTCATAAGTCACCATTTAAAAAATGATTTTAAGTTATTAAAGATAATTTCTCCACTTATTACTTTAGAAATATAAAAGTTGATAAATGCTTTAGCTAAAAAAAGATGCAAGATGTATGAGTTAGTTTAAGATATTCAAATATGACAGATACAAAAGATATTAAATTTATTTGGAAAACATATAAGGACTTATCTAATGATGAGCTATATGCAATATTGCATTTACGCCAAAAAGTATTTGTTTTAGAGCAGGATTGTCCATATATAGATGCTGATTATTCAGATCAAGATGCAATTCATCTTTTAGCCCTCAAAGACAATGAATTAACTGGATATCTTAGAGCTTTTAAGCCTGGAATAAAGTATGAAGGCTCTTCACTTGGAAGAATAGTTACTGACATAGATTCTAGAGGTCTTGGCTTGGGTAAAAAAATAACCATTGAGGGAGTTAACTTTTTAAAGAAAGAATACCCAGATACCGAAATTGTGATTTCCGCACAGCATCGATTAGAGCATTTTTATTTTGATTTAGGATTTACCGCAAGAGGCGATGTTTATCTAGAGGACAATATTGATCATATTCAGATGTACTTTCCTATAAATTAGAATCAATTCTTTAAAATTTTAATTTTGTTGAAGTTTTTAGTTTTAATTGCCATCTTCAAAGAAAAAAACAACTGAGTAGTCTTTTTCCTCAAGGCAAGTTTCTAAATTTTTATAAGCACTTAATTCAGATACAGCATCCGCAGAAGCATAGGTTACCCAACCTGCAGCGGTAATTACAGCCATGCCCGGTATCAAAAGCGAAGAAAGAACACCTCCGGTTGTTGCTAGGTCAATTAAAGCAACTACTCCCGCAACTCCATAAATACCACCAACAACCTTCATTGGTGTTTTTATACTTCTAGCCTTGCCCTCAACTTCTGCTAAGCAGATATATATGTGATCATTGAGAAGTTCTATGGATTTATCAGGCTCAATTAACACATATGCTGGAGTGCCATCAATGTGAGCAAACCTATTTTTTTCTGGAGCAGAGCTTGCCGTATTAACAGCACAAGAGGAGATCAACAATGATGTCATTATGGTAGTTATTAAGGAATATTTTTTAATGAAACTCCCTCCACTCAATAGTTATTGCTGGTTTGCTTGATATACCAGGAAGCACTTTACTTGCAGTTTTATTATTCAATTATTGGGTTGTTAAATAACAAACTATGTATTTCTTCGGTAATAAAAGGAGCAAAAGGATGCATCATGACTAGAATTTCTTTTAGAAGAGGTCTAAGGTTTTTCGTTTCCCCACTTTTTTTACATTCTTCAATATAGATATCACAGAATTTGCCCCAGAAAAATTCATATATCTCATTTATAGCGTAATCGAGCCTGTAATCTGCAATATTTTGAGCAATTTTAAGTTTTGTTTTTTCAAATTCTTCTAAAATTTGAGTATCATTATCATTCTTGGCCTCAAAGACATCATTACTTTCTGGGTAACCACTAATAAATCTAGCAGCATTCCAAATTTTTGTGCAAAAATTTCTATAGCCTTTTAATCTACCTAGCTCAAAACTTATATCTTTAGTGTGAGTGGCTAAAGAATAAAAAGTCATCCTTAGTGCATCTGATCCATAGGAATCAATACCTTTAGGAAATTGATTTCTTGTCTTTTTAGCAATCTTTTCAGCTGTACTTTCTTGCATGAGATTGCTAGTTCTTTTTTTAACAAGATCTTCTTGAGAAATTCCATAGATTAAATCCAATGGATCAATAACATTCCCCTTAGATTTAGACATTTTTTGACCATTTTCATCTCTGATCAACCCAGTCACGTATACATCTTTAAAAGGTATTTGATCAGTAAATTCTAGACTCATCATCATCATTCTGGCTACCCAGAAAAAAATAATATCAAAACCAGTAACAAGCAAAGAAGTTGGAAAGTGCTTTTTAAAATCATCGGTATTTTCTGGCCATCCTAAAGAGGCAAAAGGCCATAGGCTCGATGAAAACCAAGTATCTAAAACATCCTCATCTTGACTGAGCTCAACACTCCCAAGGTTATAATGATCTCTCACACTACCTTCATCTTCCCCAACATATATATTTCCCTCAACATCATACCAAGCTGGTATTCTGTGCCCCCACCAAATCTGCCTACTTATGCACCAATCTTCAATATTATTCATCCAGTTAAAATAGGTTTTATCCCAGTTACTTGGATGAAATTTTATATCCCCATTATTAACAGCTTCATTTGCTCTCGCAGCCATTTCAGATGTTTTCACATACCATTGATAGCTAAGTTTAGGCTCAATTACTATATTAGATCTTTCTCCTCTTGGAACGCTAATATCATGAGGCTCTTCTTTTACTAATAAACCAATATTTTGAAGTTCTTGAATAACAAGCTTTCTTACTTTAAATCTATCAAGATTATTGAATGGTTCCGGAACATTATCATTACTCCAAGCGTCATCATTAAATATACTTATAGGAGAGAAATCTTCTTGTCTATCGGAGGTATGAACTTTTCCATCAAGCTCATAAAGCGAGTATTTCTTTCCAATCTCATAATCATTAAAGTCATGGCCCGGAGTAATTTTAAGACACCCAGTTCCAAATTCTATATCTACATACTCATCTGCAATAATAGGTATTTTTCTTCCAACAAATGGTAGTTTTGCATATTTTCCAACAACTGATTTATATCTGTCATCATTTGGATTAACTGCGATAGCCATATCTCCAAACATAGTCTCTGGTCTTGTGGTGGCAATTTCAACAAACCCATCTGTTCCCTCAATAGGATATTTTATATGCCACAGCAAACCTTTCTTTTCTTGCCTGATAACTTCTAAATCTGAAACAGCTGTTTTTAAAGAAGGATCCCAATTTACTAGTCTGTATCCTCTATAAATTTTATTTTTCCTATGCAGATCAACAAAAGCCTTTATTACTGCTTTATCAAATCCATCATCTAAGGTAAATCGATATTTATCCCAATCTACTGAACAGCCAAGCCTTTTTATTTGAGAGGTTATTTTTTCTTCAGAAAATTCTTTCCATTTCCAGGTCTCATCAAGAAATTTATCTCTTCCAAGATCTTTTCTTGAAATATCTTTCCTAGCTAAATTATTTTCAACAACCATTTGAGTGGCAATACCAGCGTGATCAGCACCAACTTGCCAGTATGAATCTTTGCCTGACATATGATTATATCTTGTATAGAAATCCATGATTGCATATTGAAAGCTATGACCCATATGCAATGTTCCAGTAACATTAGGAGGCGGTATTACCTGAGCAAAGGATTCAGTTGCATTAGTATTATTAATACTTCTTTCAGACCAAATCTTTGCCCACTTTTCCTCTATTTCAATGGGGTAATACTTTTTATCCATAATGCCGCTTTATTGAAGTTTTTTATAATTTATTGCTTAATAAAAGCTCACTTATTAATGGAACTGGTCTCCCAGTTCCTTCCTTCACAGGCGAACTATGTGATGCTGTCGCAGCAATATCTATATGTGCCCATTTATAATCAGTGGTAAATTTAGATAAGAATGCTGCAGCATGAATAGTTCCAGCCTCACGCCCTCCACCAATATTTGCAAGGTCTGCATAGCTTGTTTTAGTGCATGATTGATGTTCATCCCAGAGAGGCAGTTGCCAAGCTCTATCTCCTGACTCTTCTCCAGAGGCAATTATCATATCTGCTAAATGTTGATCATTTGCCATTACTCCACTTGCATGTCTACCAAGAGCAACAACAACAGCGCCGGTCAAGGTCGCCATATCAATTACATATTTGGGTTTGTATTTTCCAACGTAAGTCAAAGCATCACATAAAACCAATCTGCCTTCTGCATCTGTATTGAGCACCTCAATAGTTTGACCTGACATAGAGGTAACTACATCTCCTGGTTTGGTTGCTTTTGCAGAACACATATTTTCTGCACAAGCCATAATCCCTACAACATTAACCTTTGCATTAAGCCTTGCTAGTGTGGACATTACTCCGAAAACAGTTGCAGCTCCACACATATCCCACTTCATCTCGTCCATTCCTTGAGGTGGTTTTAAGGATACGCCCCCAGTATCAAAAGTAATACCTTTTCCAACAAGAGCAATCGGCTTTTCTGAAGCTTTTCCACCCTTGTATTCTATGACCATCATTCTTGGCGGCTCATCACTTCCTTTAGAGACACTCAAATAAGATCCCATTCCCATTTTTGCTAAATCCTTTTCATTGAATGATTTTATTTTTAAGCTTGGAAAGTCTTTAGTCATAGCTTTTACTTTCTTTTCAATAATTTTTGGAGTGGCATGATTTGCAGGAAGGTCACCAAGATATTTTGCAGTATTAACTCCCTCACCAATTGCGAAGCCTTTCTTAGCTGAATCTTTCGCTTTCTTAAGATCTGAACCAGTTAGATCATTTCCATATATAACAAGTTTTTTTAAGGTTGGGTTCTTTACGGTCTTATTTTTTGTTTCTGTAAAGATATAAGCATTAGATTCAACAGTCTTGGCAGTATTTTCTATCATCCAGAAAATGTCTTTACCTTGAGGTAACGAGGAGCTTAAAAGCAATGAAATGTCCTTTGCTTTTATTTTGTTTGCTTGTTTAGTTATAGATTTTAACGAGCCTAACCATTTATGTAATGGAGCATCTGCCTCTAAAGCCTTAACCATAAGAATACTTTCAGCCTCAATGCCATTAACCTTAGGAAGTAGAAGTGAAGATCCTTGTTCCTTAAGATGAGAGGATATTGAATTTTTTAGAAAACCTTTAGATGCTTTATCAATAGTCTTAAAAGCAGCATCCTTTAAAGTATCCTTATTAACTGTAATAACAAGAAGTGAAGTTTTAGCTGAAGTTAAATCAACTGTTGAAGTGTCTTTAACTGCTACGTTAGTTAAGATTTTATATGGCATTTAAGCTCTCCTATTTATAGTATTTACTGATAAGATATTTATTGTAATGCATCATAGTTCTCAAGGCATGTTTAAAAATAATATTCTTTCAAAAAGTTTCAATTTGGAAGTTTTTAAATCTACCACATCTATATTAATAATATTATTTTTATTAGTAATTGGGTCAAGGTTTGTATCATATTTTGAGCAAGCCTCAGAAGGGCTCATCGATCCATCTGTAATTTTGTATGCAGTATTTTTAAGGGTTCCTGATTTTATATCTCTACTACTCCCGCTTTCATTTTTTATTGGTATATTGATTACTGTGAGCAGGCTTTACGCCGACAGAGAAATATATGCTTATTTTTCTACCGGCATCTCGCCAATTACACTAATAAAATTTATCTTCCCACAGGCCTTTATATATATGGTCTTCACGCTTATCTTAAGTCTGTATATAGCTCCAGTGAGCAAGGAAATATCAAATGAGCTACTAAAGGTAAATACCTTCGAAGAACAAATAGCATCTCTTGCTCCAGGAGAGATTTATGGCATAAAAGGATCAAAAAGTTTTATAACGGTTGGCGAAAATAATGAAACCAACTTAAAAAATGTTATTTTTTTTAATGATGTTGGAAAAGATTCTATTCTAATATCTGCAGATACATTGAACATCTCAAGCTCTCAGTTAGATTATGAGCTGTTGTTTGAAAATGGATCATTGACTGCAGGTGTTTTTTCAAATGATGCAAAAATGATCTCAAGCTTTAAAAAGTTTGAATTCCCATTAGTAAATGATCAAACCCACACCAGAACAAGTTTTGAAAATATTTTTAGTTCAATAAATATAGATGACTCATTAGAGTATCAATGGAGTATTTCACTATCTATTACTATCTTGGTGCTAATGGTTATTGCTGTGTATATTGGAAAAGTAGAACCAAGACAAGGTAGGCTGTCAGTAATCTTACCTGGAATGCTAATTTATATATTGTACTTAAGTCTTTTGCTGCTTGGCAGAGACCATATCGCTCAGAATAATCAAACAAACTTAAATTTAATTTTCATTCATCTAATTTTTATATTTTTCGCAATACTGCTGTATCTAAAAGATAAATTTTTTATTTCAATTACTAGAAATAAATTTTCCCCCTATAAAACAACTCTAGCAACTATTTTAATTTTATTTATTTTGTGGGCATTGTTTTAAAATGAGCATTTATATCACCTATCTTATTAAGAGATCGCTAGTAATAACTTGTTTTGTATTTGGGTTATTTATATTAGTCGATTTCTTATTTAACCTTATTGGAGAGCTTGAAGATTTATCCTTAACCTACACGTTCATAAAGGCCTTTAATTTTTCTTTGTTATCTATTCCTGACAGAGCCTATGCTTTTATAGAGGGTTCATGTCTTCTTGGCTTTATGATTGCAATGGGATTATCTCAAGAAGAAGGTAATTTAAATGTTTTGAGATCTAGTGGAATTTCTCCATTA
Organism: SAR86 cluster bacterium; assembly: GCA_029254395.1. GTDB lineage: Bacteria > Pseudomonadota > Gammaproteobacteria > Magnimaribacterales > D2472 > CAJQGY01. The sequence goes on from JAQWXQ010000037.1 coordinate 6,737, forward strand.
AAAATAGTTATTCTTAGCTCCATTGGACCTTTAAGCATCGCATTCTTTTTTTTACTTGGCAGTGAGTTTATGTTTAAAGAAATTGGAAACAAGGCAGAAATTAACAAAGCGATAGCAACTTCAAGCTCCAATAGTACTCAAGAAGAATCAGTTTGGTTAATTGACGGAAATAAGTTTCTTAATTTTGAAAGAAAAATAGGAGATCAAATTTTCGGAGTTCAATATTTTGAACTAAAAAATAATAAAGTAATGTTAGCTCAAATGGCACCATCAGCTAAAATTAAAAATTCTGAAATAAAATTTGATGATTCGCTATATACAACTATAAACAAAAATCCATCGCAAAAATTTAACAAAAAGATGCTTAAAAAAAGTTTTAACTTCCCAAAAGTCATCTCAAAAAATCTTCGTGATATAGAAAATCTTACAATAAGAGAAAGTTATAGTCTTAACCAGATATTATCTGGAGATATAGGAAAGCAAGATAGATTTTTTAAAGCACACGTTGAAAAAAAGATTTATAAATTCTTTTTTATGCTAATTTCTATAACTATATTAATCTTGTTTTTTGGTTATTTTATATTTGGATCTTTGAGAGACTCATCGCCAGGATCTAAAATTGTGATATCAGTTCTAGGGGCTTTTGTGTATCAAATTATGCAAGACCTAACTATAAGTATTGCCATCTCATTCAATATATTTTTATTTATTGGTATATGCCTTCCCGCGCTTGTCTTGCTGCTGTGCAGCTTTTTTATGTACAGAAGGTTAAATTAATCTTAAGTTCGTCTTAGAAATTTTATCATTTATAGCCAATTTATCTGTTGAGAAATATATTTGGAGTAGGGGTGCTCCGATAAGAATAACAATCAATAAGTTGGTATAAAAACGAAGTGTTGCTTGTATAAAAGTAATATTTTCACCATTAAGAGAGTATATTTCGATATTCCAAGCAGCCATACCAAGCGTCTTCCCACCTCTCATCCAAAAGAATGAATAAAATAGCCACGCACTTACTATTACAATACCTAGACCAATACCAGGATGAAGTATCTCGGAGTTATTTAACCAAAGCGCTATTGAACCAACACCAAACCAAACTCCTAAAAGTAAAAAAACATCATAAATAGTTGCTGCCAATCTTTTAACAGGAGATACAAACTGTGTTTTTATATTCATTTTGCTATAGTACTTAAAACTTTGTTAATAATAAATAATTTATGAATACATCATTACCATCATCAGAATTTTTAGGACACCCTAAAGGCCTTTTTGTTTGTTTTGCTACAGAAATGTGGGAGCGTTTTTCTTACTATGGGATGCGAGCGCTATTAATACTTTATCTTACTAAGCATTGGAATTTCTCTGATGCACAAAGTTATATTATTTATGGAGCTTATACGTCTTTAGTATATATCATGCCTGTTTTTGGTGGGATGTTAGCTGATAGAATTCTAGGTTCTCGAAAAGCAGTCACTTTTGGAGCTATTCTGCTTGTCTTAGGTCATACTGGCATGGCATTTGAAAGCAGCATCCAAATATTCTACCTATCTCTAGCATTGATTATTTCTGGTGTAGGTTTTTTAAAGCCTAATATTTCAACAATGGTAGGTGCTTTGTACAAAGAAGGCGACCCTAGGCGTGATCCTGGATTTACAATTTTTTACATGGGTATCAACATAGGTGCATTCACTGCTTCTTTATTATGCGGTTATCTAGGGGAAACATATGGTTGGTCTTATGGCTTTGGTGCTGCAGGTGTAGGGATGCTTATTGGTTTATTTATATTCTTATGGGGACAAGAATATTTAGAAGGACATGCAGAGCCTACTAGCGACTTTTACAAGGAAACAAAATTTAATATATCTTACGAGAATTGGGCATATATTAGCGGCATAGCTATGGTAATTTTTTCTTATTTATTAATTCAAAATCAAGAAGTTGTTGGAAATCTTCTTGGTGGATTTGGTGCAATATGCGTAGCATTTTGGTTGTTCTATGCCTTATTTAAATGCTCTGCAGAAGAGAGAGATAGGTTATTAGTTGTAGGAGTGCTTATTTTATTTTCATTAATTTTTTGGGCTTTATTTGAACAAGCTGGTTCATCTTTAAACATTCTTACCGATAGGGGTGTTGACAGAACAATACTTGGATGGGCTGTACCTGCATCAATGTTTCAATCATTAAATGCATTCTTCATATTTACTCTTGCTCCAATTTTTGCATTTATGTGGCTTGCTCTATCTAAAAGAAATATAGAGCCTTCAACGCCACTCAAATTTGCTATTGGTATTATGTTTGTTGGTCTTGGTTTCTTAGTTCTTGTTTATGGCATGAATAATAGCACTGGGCTTCAAACTGGAGTTATCTGGATAATGCTTATTTATCTTCTTCATACAATCGGTGAACTATGCTTGTCTCCGGTAGGATTATCTTCAGTCACCAAGCTTTCACCACAAAGAATAGTTGGCATGATGATGGGAATGTGGTTCTGCGCTTCTGCAGCTGGTAACTATGTTGCAGGCTTGATTGCAAGAGCTACAGCTAGTGAGGAAATGGCAGGCGAAGAGGTTATATTTTCAATAAATCAGAAAACTGCATTTATTGATGTGTATACAAGCGTTGGATTAATAGCGCTTACTGTAGGTGTCATTTTAGCACTGCTTTCACCTTTGCTTAAAAAGGGAATGCACGGTATAAATTGATCAATATATTATAAGAAAATTAGTTTAGCTCTCGAAGGACTTCAAGATATATTGCCTTTAGAGTTTCAAGATCTTTAACGCTGACACATTCGTCAATTTGATGAATTGTTTTGTTTAAAGGTCCAAGTTCAATAATTTCAGTATTCATTTTTGCAATAAACCTTCCATCAGATGTGCCACCTTTTGCATTTTTATCCGCATCAATCCCAGTTTCTTTTTTTATTGATTTAACAACAATATCTTTCAAAGTACTGTCTGTTGTAAGGTATGGAAGTCCACTCAAATACCAATCAATATCATAGTCAAGATTTAATTCATGAAGTATTGATTCAAACTCATCTCTTAAAGAGCTTTCTGTAGATTCAGTAGAAAATCTAAAATTGAAGACCATATCTAAATGGCCAGGAACTACATTTTTAGCACCTGTACCAGATGCAATATTAGAAATTTGAAAGCTTGTAGGTTGAAAAATTGCATTTCCATTATCCCAGACTTTATTTTTTAATTGCACAATAAGATCGCTTGATAGAAATATTGGATTCTTAACATTTTCAGGATAGGCAATATGCCCCTGCTTACCTTTTACTCTTAGCTCACCGCTTAGCGAACCTCTTCTTCCAACTCTTATACTATCACCAAGTCTTTCATTAGAAGTTGGCTCACCGACAAGACAGTAATCAATCTCATCTGCTTTCTCAATCATATCGTCAACAATTCTATCTATAAAACCATCACATGCATTGCCTTCCTCATTGCTTGTAAGAAGAATAGAAATTCTATAATTGGGCTCCTTGTTTTCCTCAAGAAACTCTTCAACACTATCAAGAAAGGCTGCAATAGAACCCTTCATATCAGCAGTCCCTCTTCCATACATCATTCCATCCTCTATATGGGCTGAAAAGGGCGGATATGTCCAGTTTTCAACCGGCCCTGTTGGTACAACATCTGTATGACCTAAAAAACAAAAAAGTTTACCTTTGTCACCAAATGTCGCATATAAGTTCTCAACATTTAAATAGTTAATCCTTTCACAATTAAAGTTGAGCTTATTAAGGCGCTCCTCTATCAAATCAAAACAACCCATGTCTTTCGGAGATATTGATTCAATCTGTATAAGTTTTTGTAAAAAATTAATCATTTTTATGTAGGCTGTTATTTAGTTCTATGCTCTTTTTATTTGGCTTTGCTATTATTTTTCCATCAATAGAATGTCTTAAAAAAAGTATATTGTTTGCATACGATAAATCAGAGCCTTTCACTATATCTAATTTATCCCCTTCTTCATTCTGTAATTCAATTTTTGATCCAGATGTAATATATAAACCAGCTTCTATAGTGCAATTATCACCCAATGGTATGCCTAGTCCAGAATTGGCACCAAGCAAGCAGCTCTCACCTATAGATATTTTTACATTATTTCCGCCTGAAAGAGTCCCCATGGTGCTACATCCTCCTCCTAGATCAGAATTATTTCCAACCACTACTCCAGCTGAAATTCTTCCTTCAATCATTGCACTTCCGAGGGTTCCTGCATTGAAGTTTACAAACCCCTCATGCATTACCGTAGTTCCTTCAGACAAATAGGCTCCAAGCCTAACCCTGCTGGTATCAGCTATTCTTACATTTCTAGGAACAATATAATTAGTTAATTGTGGAAATTTATCTAATGATACTAGGTGCAAGGGCTTACCCTCTAACTTTGATTTTAATAGCTCTTGATTAATTTCATCTACCGCAATAGGGCCTTTATTCGTCCATGCAACATTAGGCAAATGCTTAAACAAACCATCAAGATTAAGAGAGTTTGGCTTGAATACTTTATGCGATATCAAATGGAGTTTTAAATATGCCTCTTCAACAGAGCTAATTGGGCTATCTAAATCATCAGAAGTTAAATGAAGATCTATTTTTTTAATAATTGATGATTCATCCACTTGAAATTCAATATCAAAATTTTTAGATTTGATGGCGTAAAAATGAACATCAAGGATCTTTCCAGCACTCGATGTAGAAGCAAAGCCTTTTGCATTAATTTCCATAAATATATTATAAGTTGAACAATTAATAATTTATATAATCTTTTCTAATACTGATGTAATTTTATTAATTTTTTTCTTAGATACGCTGGATAAAGTAAAATCCTCAACTTCAAAAGTATCCTCTACTTTTTCACCAAGAGTATTTATTCGTGCAGACTGTATCGAAATTCCATGCTCATTAAATGTCTTTGCAATTTTTACAAGAAGCCCGGTTGAGTTCAGAGCTTCAATAGTAAGTAGATTTTTTTTTCTATCAACATCCTCTATATTACTTATTCTGGACATATTCTTAAAAGCACTCTGTTTCACTTTTATTCTTGAGGCATTGTTTGAGGAGATAAATGTATCAAAATTCATGATTATTTTTTTTGTTATTGTATCTATTTCACTTTTCAGCAAAGGGTTGTCATGTGAGTGGAATTTGGTGATAAAAGTATTGAGCGCTATTTTCTTATCAATACTTGTACTTATATTTGCATCAATAACCTCCAAGCCAACATTATCAAGCACTTCTACAAGTTTAAGAAACAAACCATCTGCATTATCAATATGTATAAATATTTCAAGATAATTATCGAAACATTTTCTGCAAGCAACCTTAATATCATTCTTAGATGAAGACAGAACAAGCTTGCTTTGCCATAAGAGAGTTTCTGAAGAATGTTTGTTAAAAAAGACATCATCAAAATTTGACCAGATCGACTGTAAATATCTTAGATCTTCTTTTTTCAATGAGCTATAAACAAAATTTTGCCTATCCTTTGATATTTCTCTGGATGTTTTTATTGGCTCTTTGTTTAAAAATGATCTTGTTGTTAAGAATAAATCTTTAAGCAAACCATGCTTCCAGGCATTCCATAAACTTGGATTTGTTGATCTAATATCGTTAACAGTCAGGAGGTACAGGTAGTCTAATCTCTCAGTATTTAGAACAATATCTGCAAACTGAGATATAGTTTCTGGGTCACTGATATCTTGACGCTGGGAGATAGATGACATTTTTAAATGGTGAAGAACAAGCCATGAAATTAAATCTGAATCAGCTAGTGATAAACCCAGTCTCTCTGCAAAATCTCGGCTGATTTTTGCTCCAATTTCTGAGTGGTTGCCGCCTTTACCTTTTCCAAGATCATGAAATAAACCAGCAATATAAAGTATTTCTATCTTTGGTATTTTTCTTATAAGCTCATTCTCGAGCTTAAACTCATCTGAGTAAGTAATTTTCATTTGACGCATACTTCTCATTACTTTAAATGTATGCTCGTCAACTGTGTATATGTGAAATAAATCAAACTGCATCTGACCAACTATTTCAGCAAAATCTGGAATATATGATTGTAAAACACCCACGTTCTTCATCGTTCTTAAGATCGATGATAGGTTTTGCTCAGACTTAAGGATTTGAATAAATTTTTTAGATATAACCCTGTCTTGTTTAAATGATTTGTTAATTAACTTATTAGATTTCTTTAAAGCATAGATTGATTTTGAATTGATTTCATTAATCTTTTTGTGTTTACCAAGCTCAATAAATATATCAAATATCAACTCCCTGTTATCAATACTCAAATCAAGATCTAAAAATCCAATTTGATTATTTTTAACAAAAAAAGAGCCTTTTTTTCTTTTAATACCTATTGAGCTTTGCTCATTAAATATTTGTGAAACCATTTCATTAAAACTTAGAATATTTTGAACATGAAAGTAGAAACTCTTCATAACTAACTCTACTTTGTCTTTATAGTTTAAGTTTTTCGTTATTGCCTGTTTTGCTATATCTATCTGGGATTCAAAGTTAAGCCTATTTTTATTTTTTGTACAAATATTTGTTGCGTATCTTAAAGTTTTTATAAATTCATAAGAAATCACAACCGAGTTAAAATCTTCCTTGAAATCATCAGACGATCTAATTTCTTTGAAGCTACTTAAACCAAAACAATAATTAAGAATCCATTCTGAATTATGAAAATCTCGCATGGTTCCTGGAGACTCTTTCAGATCTGGCTCTAAACTGAGAGCAGAGGAGTCAAATGATAGATGTCTATGTAATTTTTCATCACACTTAGCTTTGAAATATCTTCTCTTTGTCCAAGCTTGGGCAATAATTTTTTGTATTTTTTCATACTCCTTATTTTCTGAGACTAAGGGTCTTATAGTTAAATAAGCTGTAAGCTCTTTAGGATCCTCTTTCACTATCTTTTTCAATTCATTCATTGACCTTACAGAGCAACCAATTTTGTATCCCGAATCCCACATTGATGCTATGAAAGTTTCGAGTTGAGGCACCTTGCTTTCATCTTTATTTTTTTTAATGATGGAAATATCTACATCAGAAGATGGAAACATTTCTTTTTTACCAAATCCACCTATTGCATAAAGAGAATAATTATCATGCAAGCCTGCTAATTTAAAATCACTTTTAATTTTACTTTCAATAGAAGCGCATATCCTATGAAGATAATTATCTGTTTGTATTGGGTCCGAATATATTGATGAGAAATTGTCCCAGAATTCTTTATTTATATGGGCAATTTCCTCTGTCATATCGACTCTTCTGATCTTTTCGTGAGAACCTCAACACCATCACTTGTAACAGCCAAAGTATGTTCCCACTGAGCAGAGTTTCGACCATCTTTGGTCTCAACAGTCCAACCATCACTTAACGATTTTGAATACTTAGAGCCTTGGTTAATCATAGGCTCTATAGTGAAGCACATGCCTTCTTTGAGCTGAACCCCAGTATTGGGGGTCCCATAATGTAAAACTTGTGGTTCCTCATGATAAACGGTACCAATGCCATGCCCACAATAATCTTCAACAACAGAGTAATAATTTGATTCAGCATGTTTCTGAATGATATGGCCTATATCTCCAAGATAGGCCCCAGGCTTTACTAGCTTTATTGCTTTGTATAGACACTCTTGAGTTACTTTTACCAGTCTTTCATTATGCGGTTGACATTTTCCTACTAAAAACATTTTTGATGTATCGCCATGCCATCCATCTTTTATAACTGTTACGTCTATATTTAAAATATCACCATTTTTTAAAATTTTATTTTTATCTGGTATGCCATGACATATAACCTGATTTACACTTGAACAAATTGTTTTCTCATAACCTCTATAACCAACATTGGCTGGTATAGTCTTCTGCACTTCCGTGATGTATTTGAAGCATATGTCATCGAGTTCTCCTGTTGAAACCCCAGGAATAACATATGGTGTAATCATTTCAAGAACTTCTGCAGCCAATTTACCAGCAATCCTCATTTTATTAATTTCTTCTTTATTTTTTATTGTTATTTTCATTTTTTTTCTCAGAAAAACATAGACATAAAGCCACTAAGTCTATAAAGTACAATTTTAATGCTAGCTTATAATTTTAGCCCATTAAAATCCGAAATATCTTCTATAAAAGTTCCCTTTTCTATTTTACCTAAACCTCTCAAGGGGTCATTATAATGCCATTTAATTCTATATTAGCACTAGAAGATGGAACAATTTTTTATGGAGAGGGTTTTGGTAGTGAGATTGTTGATGTTGGAGAAATTGTCTTTAATACTTCGATGTCAGGCTATCAAGAAATAATTACAGATCCCTCCTATAAAAAACAAATTATTACATTTACCCACCCACACATTGGAAATACTGGGATTAATATTGAAGATTATGAATCAGAAAAAATTCATGCATGTGGAATAATTGTTAAAGACTTTTGTTTAAAGCCATCCAATTGGAGAAGCTCCCAATCATTAGAAGACTTTCTCATTAAAAATCATTCAATGGCTATCTCTGGCATTGATACAAGAAATCTAACAGCACTCATTAGAGAAAAGGGTTCTATGGGTTGCTGTATAGGATCGCTCAACAAAATAACAAAAGATGAAGCCATAAAGAAAGCGCAAAATTTTTCTGGCCTATCTGGGTTGGATCTTGCAAAAGAAGTATCCTCTAAAGATCCCTATGGCTGGATTGAAGGTACTTGGCCCGATTATCTTGAAAGTAACAAAGATCTTAACGTAGTTGCTTATGATTTTGGCATCAAAAAAAATATCTTAAGGTTGTTAGCTGATTCAGATGGAAAGGTTGATGTGGTGAATGCAAAAACATCTTTTGAAGATGTGATGAAAAAATCTCCAAATGGAATTTTTCTTTCAAATGGCCCTGGTGATCCAGAGCCATGCACATATGCAATCGATAATATTAAGTTATTCTTAAAATCAGGAATACCAATATTTGGAATTTGCTTAGGCCATCAACTTTTATCAATTGCAGCCGGGGCTTCAACCTATAAAATGAAGTTTGGACATCATGGGGCAAACCATCCTGTTCAAGATTTATCAACCAATGAGGTTTTTATTACTAGCCAAAATCATGGTTTTGCTGTCAATGGTGAAACACTGCCAGATAATATTACTAAAACTCATATCTCTTTATTTGATAATTCTCTTCAAGGTATAGAGTTTACAGACAAGCCTGCATTTAGTTTTCAAGGGCATCCAGAAGCAAGTCCAGGGCCTCAAGAAATACAAGTACTTTTTAAAAAATTTAAATTATTGGTGGAAGAGCATGCCAAAGCGTAAGGATATATCCTCAATATTAATAATTGGAGCAGGTCCAATTATTATTGGGCAAGCATGCGAGTTTGATTATTCCGGAGCTCAGGCTTGCAAGGCGCTTAAAGAAGAAGGATTCAGAGTAATTCTTGTTAACTCTAATCCCGCAACAATCATGACTGACCCATTGTTAGCAGATGCAACATACGTTGAGCCTATTCATTGGAAATCAGTCGAAAAAATTATTGAGAAGGAAAAACCTGATGCAATATTGCCAACAATGGGTGGGCAAACAGCCTTAAATACTGCTCTGTCTCTTGCAAAAGAGGGAGTTCTTGAAAAGCACGGCGTCATTCTTATTGGTGCAAATAAAGAAGCTATTGATAAGGCCGAAGACAGAGAGCTTTTTGATAAAACTATGAAATCAATAAATATTGATACACCAAATTCTGGCATTGCTCATTCAATGGAAGACGCTCTAAGTGTCCAAGAAAGAATAGGCTTCCCTTGCATAATTAGACCCTCATTTACCATGGGAGGTACGGGAGGCGGAATTGCTTACAATATCAATGAGTTTAAAAAAATATGCGAAAAAGGTCTTGAATTATCTCCAACAACAGAATTGCTAATAGACGAGTCTTTGATTGGTTGGAAAGAATATGAGATGGAGGTTGTGCGAGACAAAAATGATAATTGCATCATAATTTGTTCAATTGAAAATCTTGACCCAATGGGAGTTCACACTGGCGATTCAATCACAATCGCCCCTGCGCAAACTTTGACTGATAAAGAGTATCAAATAATGCGTAATGCTTCATTTAAGATTCTTAGAGAAATAGGTGTTGAGACTGGAGGCTCTAATGTTCAGTTTGCTGTGAATCCAGAAAATGGAAAAATGGTAGTAATTGAAATGAATCCGAGGGTGAGCAGATCCTCTGCGCTTGCATCAAAAGCTACTGGATTTCCAATTGCTAAAGTAGCTGCTTTATTGTCAGTCGGATTTACACTAGATGAGCTTAAGAATGATATTACAGGTGGCCTTACTCCTGCATCATTTGAACCAAGTATAGATTACATAGTTACAAAGATACCTAAATTTGCTTTTGAAAAATTCCCGCAAGCTAATTCAAGGCTTACAACACAAATGAAATCAGTTGGTGAGGTAATGGCAATTGGAGGCAATTTCCAAGAGTCTTTGCAAAAAGCAATTTGCAGTATGGAAGAGGATCTTGATGGCTTAAACTCAATCATTGATATAGAAAATCCTGATTCAGAAAACGAGCTTAAGTATCAACTATCATTTCCCGGCCCCAGTAGAATTTTTTATGTCACTGACGCTATGAGAAAAGGATGGAGTAATGAAAAAATTTATAGTCTTACAAAAATAGATTATTGGTTCTTAGATCAAATATCTGAACTTATAAAAATAGAAAAATCACTTATAAATAAAAACATAGAAACTTTTGAAAAAAACGACTTACTTTACCTCAAGAAAAAAGGTTTTTCTGACTCTAGGTTAGCGCATTTAACTAACTCTAGCCAAAAAGATATAAGAGAGCTCAGAAAAGTGATGAACGTTCTGCCAATATTTAAGAGAGTGGATACTTGTGCGGCTGAGTTCTCAACTTCAACATGTTACATGTATTCTTCATATGGCGATCAATGCGAAAGTAGCCCAACTAAAAATAAAAAAATAATGGTTCTGGGAAGCGGCCCTAATAGAATTGGTCAGGGTATTGAGTTTGATTATTGTTGTGTTCATGCCTCGCTTGCAATGCAAGAAGAAGGTATAGAATCAATAATGGTAAATTGTAATCCTGAAACTGTTTCTACAGACTTTGATATTTCAGACAGACTTTATTTTGAACCAATTACTTCTGAAAAAATTCTAGACATTATTGATGTTGAGTCGCCTGATGGCGTAATAATTCAATTTGGTGGCCAAACGCCGCTTAAGCTCGCTGATACACTTGCTGAAAAAGGAATAAAAATACTTGGCACCGATGTTGATGCCATTGATAGATCTGAGGACAGAGAGAGGTTTCAGGAGCTTGTCGAAAAGCTTGAGTTAACTCAGCCAAATAATGCAACTGTTAAAAATAAAGAAGAGGCTTTAAAGGCTTCGGAAAAAATTGGATTTCCAATTGTTGTAAGGCCATCTTATGTTCTCGGAGGAAGAGCTATGCAGCTCGTTCATAATACAAATGAACTTGACTCTTATTTAACCAATGCCGTTGAAGTTTCTAATAGCAAGCCTGTTCTGCTAGATAGGTATTTAACAGACGCAGTAGAGGTGGATGTTGATGTTGTGTCTGATGGGACAAATATCCAAATAGGAGGGATACTTCAGCATATAGAACAAGCAGGAATACACTCAGGAGACTCAGCATGCTCTCTCCCTCCATACAGTTTATCCGCTGATATCCAGAAACGTATTGGAGATCAAGCTATTAAAATTGCAAATGAATTGAGTATTGTAGGGCTTATGAATATTCAGTTTGCAGTAAAGGACAATGAAATATTTATTATTGAAGTAAACCCACGAGCTTCAAGAACGGTTCCTTTTATCTCTAAAGCCATTGGGCATTCTCTTGTAAAAGCTGCATCAAAATCAATGATAGGAAAATCTCTTATCGATCAAGAATTTTCTGCAAAACTTCCAGATGATTTATTTTTTGTTAAAGAGGCTGTGCTTCCATTTGATAAATTCCCTTTGGTAGACCCAATACTTGGTCCAGAAATGAAGTCCACTGGTGAGGTGATGGGAATAGGAAGAAACTTTGGTGAAGCCTATGCAAAAGCACAAAAAGGAGCAGGAAAAAATATTCCATTAGGCGGTGATGTATTTATAAGTGTTAAGGATGCTGACAAAAAATACTTAGACGAGTTAATACCTTTAATTATTGGAAATAATTTCAATTTAATTGCTACAGGCGGGACAGCTGAATACATTTTAAATTTGGGCTTTGAAGTCAAGAAAATTAATAAAGTGAATGAAGGAAGACCACATACAGTCGATAGCTTATTAAATAATGAAATAGATTTAGTAATTAATACCACCGAGGGAAAACAATCAATAGAAGACTCTTCTTCTATAAGGCAGTCTGCATTAAGAACTAAAACTTTTTGTACAACAACTATGTTTGGAGCATTTGCTGTAATGGAGGCTTTAAAAACTGATCAGGATGATTGGGTTTATACTCCTTTACAAGAAATAAATTAGTTTTAAATATCTTGCTATAATATCTTAATGAGTACAGTTCCAATTACCAAAGATGGTGAAAAAGTTATAAAAGAGAAATTATCTCAGCTTAAATTTATTGAAAGGCCAAAAATTTCTGAAGCTATTGCTGAAGCAAGAGCTCACGGTGATTTAAAAGAAAATGCTGAATATCATGCTGCAAAAGAACTTCAAGGTCTTGTTGAAGCTAAGATAAATGAGATGGAAAGTGCTTTGTCTAATGCGCAGGTGATTGATGTAAAAGATATACCTGAAACAGGTAGGGTCGTTTTTGGCTCGACCGTAACTCTTTACGATATTGATGATGATAAAGAAATTTCTTACAAAATTGTTGGTAATTTAGAGTCAGACCCTGATGCGGGAAAAATCTCAATAGATACTCCTATTGCTAAAGGGTTAATTGGGAAACACATAGATGATGAGATCGTAATTATCACTCCATCTAAAAAGCTGAATTATGAAGTGATAGATGTAAAGCATCTATAATGCATGCAGACAAGTGGGCCATTAAGGCAAAACAAGCAGGTTATAAAACGCGAGCTGTGTATAAGCTTGAAGAAATTTTGCTAAAGACGAATACTCTTCACAACACAGACAAAATATTAGATATAGGATCTGCTCCTGGAGGCTGGTCACACTTCTTAAAATTAAAAATGCCTAAATCAGAAATTTTTGCAATTGATATTTTAGATATGGAAGACATTAGCGGCGTTAACTTTTTTCAAAAAAGCATAGAGTCAATAGATGAAATTCCAGAAATAAAATGTCTAAAGGGTAAATTTAATCTTGTAATTTCTGATATAGCCCCAAACATTACTGGTATCAACACTGTTGATATAGAAAATATTTATGAGTTGAATATTCTCACTTTAAAAGCAGCTCATACATATATAGATAAAAATAATGGTAAATTTATAATCAAAACCTTTCAAAACAGTATGTTTAAAAGGCTTAGGAAAGAAATGGATACGTTGTTTAAAACTGTTCAAACTTTCAAACCTGCCGCATCAAAGAAACAATCGGCAGAAATTTATTTGTATGGAGCTCAAAAACGATGATGAATAGTATATTTAGAAATTTATTTGTATGGATGATTCTAGGATCTTTCTTGATTTTCGTTTTCAATAATATTGAAAATTCTAATACAAGAGAGCAAATTAGCTATAGCCAATTTAAAGAAGAAATTTTATCAGATAGCATTGCTAAGGTTGTCTACAAAGGCGATCAGATGACAATTATTGGTGATAGGCTTGACGGATCTAAATTCGAAACAACACACCCTATCTTCAAAAAAGACGAGGCAGTAGATGCTGCAATTGAAGATAATGGAGTTATTGCTGTATTTGAGAAAATTGAGCAACCTTCAATACTCTCGCAGCTATTGGTTGGAGCATTTCCTATTATTTTGCTTTTAGGGATATTTTTCTTTTTTATGAGGCAGATGCAAGGTGGAATGTCTGGAAAAGGTGGACCAATGTCATTTGGTAAAAGCAAGGCTAAGCTCATGGAGGGTGGAAAAGTTAAGACAAACTTTAATGATGTTGCTGGTTGTGAAGAGGCAAAACAGGATGTTCAAGAGCTTGTAGACTTTCTTAGAGACCCAACTAAATTTCAAAAGCTTGGGGGTAAGATACCTAGAGGCGTTTTAATGGTAGGTCCCCCAGGAACAGGTAAAACACTTCTTGCTAGAGCTGTTGCAGGCGAAGCCAAGGTTCCTTTCTTCACTATCTCAGGCTCTGATTTCGTCGAAATGTTTGTAGGTGTCGGGGCGTCTAGAGTTAGAGATATGTTTGAGCAGGCAAAAAAACAATCACCATGTATCGTGTTTATTGATGAAATTGATGCGGTTGGGCGTCATAGAGGCGCGGGTCTTGGTGGTGGTCATGATGAAAGAGAGCAAACTCTTAACCAGTTACTAGTTGAAATGGATGGTTTTGAAGGTAACGATGGAGTAATTGTAATTGCTGCGACCAATAGGCCAGACGTTTTAGATCCTGCGTTATTAAGACCAGGTAGATTTGACAGACAAGTTGTAGTTGATTTGCCAGATATTAGAGGAAGAGAGGCAATCCTGAAAGTTCATATGAGAAAAGTGCCAATCAGTGCTGATGTTGACCCATCAGTAATTGCAAGAGGAACACCTGGTTTCTCTGGTGCAGACTTAGCAAATTTAATTAATGAAGCGGCCTTATTTGCTGCAAGATATTCAGATAAAAAAATTGACCAAAATCATCTTGATTTAGCAAAAGATAAAATTATGATGGGAGCCGAAAGAAAGTCGATGATATTGAGTGAAGAGCAAAAGCGAATCACAGCTTATCACGAGGCAGGTCATGCAATTGTTGGACGTCTTTCTCCAAAACATGATCCAGTTTATAAAGTAACCATAATCCCAAGAGGAAGGGCCCTTGGCGTAACCATGTTCCTTCCCGAGGAAGATACATATATGCAAAGTAAAGAATATTTACTCAGCAGAATATGTGCATTGTTTGGTGGTAGGATCGCTGAAAATATTATTAATGGTGATAACGGCATAACAACTGGAGCGTCTAACGATATTGAAGTTGCAACAAACATAGCAACAAATATGGTTACTAAGTGGGGTTTATCAGAAAAATTAGGCCCATTAAAATATGGAGAAGATGAGGGTAGTCCATTCCTTGGAAGATCAGCATCATCGCCAACACAAACAATAAGCGAAGATACTTCCAAGCTAATTGATCAAGAAATTAAATCTATTATAAATTCTTGCTACAGTAGAGCTGATGAAATGCTTAAAAGTAATCTTGATAAATTGAATGTTATGGCTGATGCACTATTGAAATATGAAACTATTGATGCAAATCAGATTGATGACATTATGGCTGGAGCTGAACCCAGGGAGCCTAAAGGTTGGTCTGATGATGAGCCCACTAAAAAAGTAAATAAAAAAACTTCAATCAAAGGTACTGCTGAAGAGTTATAATTCATAGCATGAATTTAAAATTTGGAACTGATGGCATAAGGGGCCCTGTAGAAACTCTTATTACACCTGAGGCTTGTCTAAGGATCGGTCATGCTACCGGCACTGTTGCAAAAGAATTGGGTTGGAATACAGTAATGATTGGCAAGGATACAAGAGTATCAGGATATATGCTTGAGTCCGCACTCCAGGCTGGGTTTATATCAGCTGGAGTTGATGTAAAGCTTTTGGGACCAATTCCAACTCCAGGTGTTGCATATCTTACTAGATCAGTGAGAGATTCTTTCGGGCTTGTCATAAGCGCTTCACATAATGATTTTTTGGATAATGGAATAAAAATATTTATGCCCAATGGCGAAAAGTTATCAAAAGATATCGAGAAGCGTATAGAAAAGATAATAGCTGGAGAGATGAACATCGTCGATAGTTCATCCATAGGCAAGGCAGAAAGATTTGATGAATCTGGAGCTAGATATATTGAGTTTTGTAAATCAACAGTTCCTACTTATTTAAATTTTTCGTCATTAAGAATAGTTTTAGATTGCGCTCATGGCGCCTGTTACAAGGTTAGTCCGTCAGTATTTAAAGAGCTTGGAGCAGAAGTTATTTTGATTGGAAATAATCCTGACGGTTTTAATATAAACCAGGGCTGTGGTTCAACGCACCCTGAACTACTTCAGGAAGAGGTGGTAAAACACAGAGCAGATTATGGTGTTGCTCTAGACGGAGATGGTGATAGGGTAATTTTGGTTGACTGTCATGGAAACATTCTTGATGGTGACGATCTTCTTTATATCATGGCTTTTGCAAACCCGAACAGAGTTGGGGCATGGGCTGGAGTGGTTGGCACCAAGATGAGTAATTTTGGGTTAGAAGACGGCTTAAAAAAATTAGGATATAAATTTGTAAGAGCTGATGTTGGCGATAAATACGTAAGCCAGAAGCTTTCTGAAAAGGGGTGGTTGCTCGGAGGAGAAACATCTGGGCATATAATTAGCAAAGATTTAGTAAGTACTGGTGATGGCACAATTGCTGCTTTAAAAGTTATTTCTTCATTGATGATTTTAGAAAAAACACCTAGCGAAGTTCTTGCAAACTATAATAAAAGACCACAAATTAATATCGCCGTTTCCGTTAAAAATAAAGATGTTATCAATGACTCATCTATTCAATCTGCAATTTCTGATGCTCAATCTGATATTACAGTAGACAGAGTATTGGTAAGACCATCTGGAACAGAGAGCAAGATAAGAGTAATGGTTGAAGCAAGCGACGAAAATACAGCTAAGAAATACGCCAAGGACCTATCTCAACTTATTGAATCAAAGCTGTAAAAAAATGATCATAGCTAATTTTAAGTCAAATGGTTCTGAGCAAATGATCGTTCGCTGGGTTCAAGATTTTATATCTAATATTGATAACAATCATACAACTTTAGGTATAGCCCCGCCTTATACTTATATAGAAAAATTAGAAAGGTTATTATCCGATGCAAACCAAAATAATCTTAAGGTTGGAGCTCAAGATGTAGGCGTTGGTTCAGGTGCTAAGACTGGTTCAGTCTCTTCATCCATGTTGGCTGATCTTAATTGTAACTTCGCTATTATTGGTCACTCTGAAAGAAGAAAGATATTTAACGAAAGCAATGAACTCATAAGAGAAAAGTTAAAAAACTTAATTTCTTCAAAATTAACTCCAGTGTTATGTGTTGGTGAATCTTATTCAGATTTTGAAAATAAAAAAACATTAATAACAATAAAAGAACAGCTTAACGAATGCCTATTAGATATTCATATACCTCAAGATATTATCATTGCCTATGAACCCTTATGGGCTATTGGTTCTGGAAAAACACCGAACCCAACTGATGTAAATGAAATTAACGAATATATAAAAGATGTTGTACAATCTGCAACTTCAAACAACTATGTTCCTTCAGTTTGTTATGGTGGAAGTGTTGATGTTGCAAATGCTGGATCATTTTTTGATTGCAGTAACATAGATGGTGCTCTTGTAGGAGGAGCATCTCTAGATGGTAAGAAATTTGCTTTAATAGCAAATGAATTTAATAGGAATAATTAGGATGATTACTTTAATACAAATTTTATGCGTGATTTTAGCCATTGCTATAATTGTGCTGGTTCTTCTTCAACAAGGAAAAGGCTCTGATCTAGGGTCGGCTTTTGGTGGGGGTTCTTCTAATTCAATGTTTGGAGCTTTGGGTCCATCTAATTTTCTAGGCAAACTTACATCTTTTCTTGCAGCTCTTTGGCTTGTTTTAACATTATTCTTAGCCTACTTGTATAAAACGGACAATACAGACCAAATTTTTGATACTCCGCTTATAGAAGAGGCACTTGAAGAAAGTAATTCTGATTCAATACCAGAGGAATAATAAAATAATACAAAGGTATTTTTTATATTTATTACAAGCTGGTGCCGAGAGCGGGACTTGAACCCGCACGAGTTTTCACTCACTAACCCCTCAAGCTAGCGTGTCTACCAATTCCACCACCTCGGCTAAGCGAGAATTATACCAACATATTTTTAAATATTAATAAATATATAACTTGACCAATGGTAGTACCTTTATTTACACTTCACCTTCGGTGCGATGCGGGGTGGAGCAGCCTGGTAGCTCGTCGGGCTCATAACCCGAAGGTCGTTGGTTCAAATCCAGCCCCCGCTACCACATACATATATTAATTTTTGTGGGGCATTTGCCCTTTTTTTATATAAGAGAATGAATAAGGACGACATAGAGAACATTGTGAACCCTGTAATTGGCAGGCATGAATGCTATCTATGGGGCATTGAGATATTAAGAGGTAAAAGAAGACCCACTTTGAGAATATATATTGAATCTCATGAGGGTGCTGGTATTGAAGATTGTGAGAATGTATCAAGGGATTTGAATTACGAGGTTGAGCTAGAATCAATTCTTGGTGAAGATTTTGTTTTAGAGGTTTCAACACCAGGTATTGAAAGAAGATTCTTTAATTTTGGTCAATTAAATGACTATCTTGGAGAAGACTTTAAAATTAAATTAAGAGAGCCTTTGAATGGTATTAAAAATATCAGTGGTTGCTTAACAGAATGTAAAGATCAGTTAATTACAATAGAAACATCTGATCTTGAATATAAACTTGAGTTTGGGGATATGGATTTCTGTAAACTAGAACCAAATTTTGAAAAAATTATGAAGGAAAGTGAACATGCAAAGTAATGAAATATTATTGGTAGTTGATTCAGTATCAAACGAGAAAGGTCTTACAAAAGAAGTTATATTTAATGCTGTTGAGGTGGCATTAGCATCAGCCTCTCAAAGACATTTTCATGAAGATGCAGAGCTTAGTGTTAGCATTGATAGAGAATCTGGGGAATATCAAACTCATAGAAGTTGGATAGTTGCTGACCCTGACGACATATACTTTCACAAAGAGACACATGTCTCACCTGAAGATTCAAAACTAGAGCTTAGCGATATCTTTACTGAGGCTGTTGAAAATATTAAGTTTGGGCGAATAGAAACACAGGCTGCGAGGCAAGTAATGCTTCAGAAAGTTAGAGAAGCTGAAAGAGAGAAGGTTGTAGCTCAATTTAAATCTAAAGATAGAACACTGGTCGGAGGATCTGTTAAAAGAGTAACTCGTGACAATATTATTGTTGATATAGCAAACGAAGCCGAGGCTATCTTACCAAGAGACAAGCTCATGCCGGGAGAGATTTATAAAATCAATGATCGAATTAGAGCTATTCTTAAAATCCAAGAGGTTGAAGGAAGAGGGCCGCAATTAATGCTTGATAGAGTATGCCCAGAAATGGTGACTGAACTTTTCAGTATTGAAGTGCCTGAAATTAATGAAGATATTATTGAAATTAGAGGCGTCGCAAGAGAGCCGGGGTCACGCTCTAAAATTGCTGTTAAAACAAATGATGGGAGAATAGATCCAGTTGGTGCATGTGTTGGCATGAGGGGATCTCGAGTTCAAGCTGTATCATCAGAGCTTGGCAATGAAAGGATTGATATTGTTATATACGATGATAATCCAGCGCAATTAGTTATCAATGCATTAGTGCCTGCAAAAGTAGATTCCATTGTTATGGATGAAGATTCAAGATCAATGGAAATTGCTGTAAATCAAGATAACTTAGCTCTTGCAATTGGATCAAGAGGTCAAAATATTCGTTTAGCATCTCAATTGGTTGGATGGGAGCTTAACATTATAAGCAGTGAAGAGGCTGAAGCTAAAGTTAAGGTTGATGAAACAGAATTCATGGTGAAACTAATAGATAGCTTAAGTGTTACTGAAGAGGTTGCTGAGAAAATAATTTCTGCTGGTTTAGGAAGCTTTGATGATATTGCGTATGTTGATAACTCAGTACTAAAAAATATTGCCGAAGATGAGGCTGAAATCGAAAGAATAAAAAGTGCAGCAGAAGACGCCGCTTTGATGGAAGCCATGGGTGCTATTACAGAAGAAGAAGATAACCTTGACTCGTTTGAAGGTCTTGGCATAAGCGAAGATGATATTCAAAAACTTTCAAACAAAGGAATTAAAAATAAAGATGATTTTGCTGAACTATCTGTAGATGAGTTACAGGATATTATTGAGATAGCTGATGATGTTGGCTCGGCAGCAATCATGAAAGCAAGAGAAGATTGGTTTAAATAAAAATTAAAAGGAAGTTATTTTGGCTTTAACAGTAAAAGATTTTGCAAAAGTATTAAAAATTTCAGACTCTGCTCTTATTGAAAGAATGCAGAATGCTGGTTTGAAACATTCAAGCAGCTCAGACGAAATCACAGCTTCTGATAAGCAGGCATTACTTAGATCGCTTAAAGGTGGAAAAGCACCTGCTTCCAAATCAGTTACATCCTCTGGAAACATAACTGTAACTTCAAAAAATAAGACTGCTAATGATGGTCAGCCTATCAAGAGCTATTCAGACAATATTGAAGCAAAGAGAGCTGCGGCATCAGAGCAATTAAAAGAACAACAAAGAAAAAGAGAAGAACAGCTAAAAGAGGCTGCAAGATTAAAACAAGAAGAGCAGAAAAAAAGAGAAAAATTTAAGGCTGCTTCCAAATCTCCTGAAAGGCCTGCTAAAAAAGTTAATGTAAAAGATCAATTATCAAGTGCGGTAAATGCCTACAGAAGAAGAGAGGGCAGTTTCAAATCAGATGGCGACCATCAGTTTGAGGCACCTACTGAAGTAGTAAAAAAAGAAATTCAAATACCTTCAACCATTCAGGTTGGTGATCTTGCTAAGCTTATGGCTGTTAAAGGTGGTGTAGTAGTTAAAAATTTAATGGCACTTGGTGTTCCTGCAACAATTAATGATGTAATAGATCAAGAAACAGCAGTTCTTGTTGTTGAAGAAATTGGTCATATTGGTGTTGCACTTGAAGAAAAAGATCTTGAAGAAGATTTTGCAAGTCTTATTGAGTATAAGGATGAACCATCTCAAAGGTCACCCGTTGTAACTGTAATGGGGCATGTCGACCATGGTAAAACTACCTTACTAGACTATATTCGAGAAACAAAAGTGGTTGATGGCGAAGCAGGAGGCATTACTCAACATATTGGAGCTTACCAAGTTGAAACATCTAAGGGAAGGATCACATTTATAGACACGCCTGGTCATGCTGCTTTTTCATCCATGAGAGCAAGAGGAGCTAATACTACAGATATAGTAATTTTAGTTGTTGCTGCTAATGATGGGATTAAACCTCAAACAGAAGAAGCTATAAACCATGCAAAAGCTGCTAATGTTTCTATTGTTGTTGCTATCAACAAAATGGACTTAGCGGGAGCAGATGCTGAAAAAGTTAAAGGTGAGCTTGCTGCTAAAGATTTAGTTCCTGAAGACTGGGGCGGAAATATACAGATGATTCCAGTTTCAGCCTTAAAAGGCGATGGCGTTGATAAATTATTAGATTCAGTATCATTAGAAGCTGAGCTGTTAGAGTTAAAAGCTTCTTATGATGGACCAGCTCAAGGTGTTGTTGTTGAGTCTGAATTAGATAAATTTAAAGGTTCGGTTGCCACTTTACTAATCCAAAATGGGACTCTAAAAACAGGTGATATTATTGCTGCGGGCAACTCTATTGGAAAAATTAAAAGCATTACAACCAGTGATGGTAAGAAAGAAAAATCTGCAGGTCCTTCTGCTGCAATAGAAGTTCTTGGTTTGAATAGTGTGCCAAACGCAGGTGATGTATTCCAAGTTGTAAAAAATGATAAACAAGCAAGAGAAATTGTTGAGCATAGAGTTGATAGAGAAAAAGAAAGAAAGCTTCTCAAGCAAAAAGATGATTCAGCAGGCAACCTTTTTGAATCATTTGGACAAGATGCTAAGAAAGTATTGAATATAATTGTAAAAACTGATGTTGGTGGAACTTGTGAAGCAATATTGGCTGCATTGCACGAATTGGGTAATGATTTAGCGAAAGTTAAAATTGTCTCAAGTGGTGTTGGTGGAATATCTGAATCAGATGCAAACCTTGCTCTTGCTACAGACGCAATTATCCTTGGCTTTAATGTAAGAGCGGATAATACTGCTAAAAAAATTGCTGAAGAAGAGTCTATTCCTCTTAACTATCACAGCATCATATATGAGCTTCTTGATGATGTTAAAGCGCGTATGAGCGGATTGCTTGATCCTATTATTAGAGAAGAAATTATAGGCACTGCAGAAGTTTTAGAAGTATTCAACTCGCCTAAATTTGGTCAAGTTGCAGGTTGTATGGTTGTTGAGGGCTCAGTAAATAGAAACAAACCTGTAAGAGTCTTAAGAGACGATGTGGTTATTTTTGAAGGTGAACTTAATTCTTTAAGAAGGTTTAAAGACGATGTTTCAGAAGTGAAAAATGGAAGTGAATGTGGAATGGGTATTAAAAACTATAAAGACATTAGACCAAAAGATAAAATCGAAGTCTTTGATAGAAAAGAGGAAGCTCAAACTATTTCTTAATTTTCATGGCATCACTTAGATCAGATAAAATTGCAGATGAACTTAAAAAAGAAATTTCCTTAATAATTAATCGCAAAACCAAAGATCCAAGACTTCAAAACATTAATGTAACTGCTGTAAAGGTTTCTGATGATATTGGCATAGCAACTGTTTATTATTCTGTGATTGGACAATCAATAAATAAGTCTGAAAGTGGTCTAGAAAATAAAGTTCTTAAAAAATTTTCAGGGATGGTTCGATCTCAATTATCAAGAACCATGAAAATAAGAAGAGTACCCATAATTAATTTTCGATTCGATGAAAGTATCGAATATTCTGAGAATATTGAAAAGTTACTTCAAGATTTATAGATGCATGGTTTTGTAAATTTTATCAAACCAAAGGGTGTTAGCTCTAACTCCGCCCTTCAATCTGCAAAAAAGAAATTAAATATTAAAAAAGCAGGTCATTTGGGTACCCTTGATCCCATGGCAGAGGGTGTTTTAGTTTTAGGTATCAATAGAGGAACAAAATTTTCCTCTTTTTTTCTTGATGGAGATAAAACCTATAGAGCAGGAATAACACTTGGGTCTTCCACCGATACTGATGATGCTATGGGAGAGATAATACAAACATCTGATATCAAAAAGGATAAGGGTGAGGTTGAAGCTAAACTTGTTCAATTTATAGGCAAATCAATGCAGAATCCTCCTCATTACTCTGCTTTAAAGCACAAAGGTAAACCTTTGTATAAATATGCTAGAGAAGGAGTGCTTATTTCAAAACCCCCTAGAGAAATAAATATTTATTCAATCAAAAATATTAATGTCCATAATAATATCTGTGTTTGCGACATCCATTGCTCTAAAGGTACTTACATCAGATCTATTGCTCGAGATCTTGGAGAGAGGTTAGGAACAGGAGCTCACCTATCATCACTTGTAAGGCTTAGCCAGGGAGTGTTTAATTTAGATGATGCTTGCAGTCTAGACGAGCTTAATCATGAATCAATCATCAGCATTGAAAGCGCATTTCTTAATTTTGATAAATTATCACTAACTCAAGATGAAACTAGATTGTTTTTAAATGGTGTTAGGTTTGATTTTGAAGGCCAAGAAAGCACTTTATTTAGAATCTATGATAATGATAAAAAATTCCTAGGTCTTGGTGAAGTTTGGGATTCTAAGCTTCAACTTAAACGACTTGTTTAATAGCTTAATTAGGTTTAAAGTACGCTCGCATGCTTTAGTTGCGTGAGGCTGCAAACTTTTAATAACACGCATCGAGGAATTATATAATGGCATTAATAGCTAAAGAAAAAGAACTGATAGTTGAAAAATTCAAGAAAAGCGATAACGATACTGGATCACCAGAGGTTCAAATTGCATTACTATCAGAAAATATCAACAAACTTCAAAGTCACTTTAAAGAACATAAGAAAGACCATCACTCAAGAACAGGTTTAATCAGAATGGTAAATCTTAGAAGAAAATTATTGGCTTATTTAAAAAGGAAAAACCCAGAAAGTTACTCTAATATTATTAAAGAGTTAAAACTAAGAGGTTAATTAAAAAGGAAAATCGTGGAAAATAATAAATTAGAATCTACTAAAGTAGAATTTCAGTACGGAAATAAATTAGTAAAATTAGAAACAAACAAAGTCGCTAGACAAGCCACTGCAGCAGTGGTTGTAACCATTGATGATTTGGTTGTATTAACAACTGTTGTGGCTAAAAAAGAAGCAGATCCAAAAAAAGATTTCTTCCCATTAGCAGTGTTTTATCAAGAAAAATTTTATGCAACAGGTACCATACCTGGAGGTTTCTTTAAAAGAGAAGCAAGACCAACAGAGAGAGAAACATTAACTTCAAGACTTATAGACAGGCCTATAAGACCGTTATTCCCAGAAGGTTTTAAAAATGAAGTACAAATTTTTTGTACCGTATTGTCTTCAGGAAAAGATCAAAACCCAGATATAGCAGCCATGATAGGCGCGTCTGCAGCATTATGTGTTGCTGGAGTACCTTTCGATGGTCCTATGGGAGCAGCAAGAGTTGGGTTTGTTGATGGTAATTATGTTCTTAATCCTTCGTATGAAGAGTTAGAAGATTCATACCTAGACATGGTAGTGGCTGGAACAGAAGAAGCTGTTTTAATGGTCGAATCTGAAGCTAAAGAGCTTAATGAAGATTTAATGCTTGGCGCTGTTTTATTCGCCCATCAAGAAATGCAAGCTGTTGTAAAGGCTTGTTCTGAACTTAAAGAAAAAGCTGGTAAAGAAGATTGGGTTGTCACTGTTGATGAGGAATCACCCGTATACGCTGCAGAGCTATCTGAGAAGTTTACTGATCAAATTACAGAAGCTTTCACAATTAAAGATAAGTCAGAAAGAACAGCAGCTATTGGAGTTATAAAAGATGCAATTGTTGACTCTTATCCAGATGCTGATGAAATTCAACTTGGTAAAGTTCTTGGAGCATTTAAAAATCTTGAAAAAGACATAGTAAGAAAAAATATTTTAAGTAAGCAGCCTAGAATTGATGGAAGAGATACGGATACTGTTAGACCTATATTTGTTGAGACAGATGTTCTTCCTAGTACTCATGGATCTTCATTGTTCACAAGAGGTGAGACCCAAGCAATTGTTGTTGCAACTTTAGGCTCATCAAGAGACGCTCAAAGAATTGAGTCTATTGAAGGCCAAAGCACTGACAATTTCATGCTTCATTACAATTTCCCAGCATATAGTGTTGGAGAAATCGGCATGCCAATGGGACCAAAAAGAAGAGAAATTGGACACGGCAATTTAGCGAAAAGAGCTATTAAAGCAGTGTTGCCTGATCTAGAAGATTTTGGTTATACAATGAGAGTGGTCTCTGAGATAACAGAATCAAATGGATCAAGCTCAATGGCATCAGTATGCGGTACTTCTTTATCACTAATGGATGCAGGGGTTCCAATTTCAAGCCCAGTTGCTGGTATAGCAATGGGGTTAATTAAAGAAGGCGATGATTTTGCTGTCCTAACTGATATCTTGGGTGATGAAGATCACTTAGGTGACATGGACTTTAAAGTAGCTGGAACTGAGAATGGTATTACAGCATTACAAATGGATATTAAAATCCAAGGTATAAATGAAGCCATTATGGAAACAGCTCTAACTAAGGCTAAGGTTGCTATCACACATATTCTTGGAATTATGAATGAGGCGATATCGACTCCTAAAGAGCTTTCTGAGAACGCTCCCGCTATGAAAACATTCATGGTTGAAAAAGATAAGATTAAAGAAATTATTGGAAAGGGTGGAGCAGTTATCAAAGGCATGCAAGAAAAAACAGGTGCGACTGTTGATGTTAGTGATGATGGAACTGTTTCTGTTTTTGGTCAAAACCAAATATCAATGCAAGAATGTCTAGAAATCATCGAGGGTATTTTAGAAGAGCCTGAGCTTAATAAAGTTTATAACGGTAAAGTTGTAAAAATTGTTGATTTTGGAGCTTTCGTAAATATTCTTCCAGGCAAAGATGGTTTATTGCACATCTCTGAAATTTCACATGAAAGAACTGAAAGCGTATCTGCGGTTTATTCAGAAGGCGATGAGATAGAAGTTAAACTTATTGGCTTTGATAGAGGCAAGATGAAACTTTCAGTTAAAGCTCTTCAGGAGAAGAAAGTTGAAGAAGCTTCAGATGAAGCAGAAGAAGCATCAGATTCAGAAGAATAATACTCTTATAAGATAAATTCTCAAAAGTCAAACTTTGAGAATTTATCATTTCATATAATTTGCCCTATTTATACTTATATGGTCTTATACATGTGCAAAACATATAAAACCTATAGGGGGGAAATATTATGAATGCATTAGATACGTTGAAAGGAATTATCGGCCAATTAACACATATACTTGTTGCTGCAATAGGTCTTGGTGTTGTAGCTGGTATAGTCTTTGGAGGCGACACATGGTTTGTTGGCGCAGTTCTAGATTCACTTCTAGACGTCGTTACTAAACTAGGTGAAGCAGGCTTAGTAGGGCTTTTAGTAGCTGCTATGCTTATTGGCCTTCTTAAGTAATATCTGAGAACTTTATTAAGAAGGGCTTCATAGCCCTTCTTAATATCTACTAATTAAATATGGAATATACAAAAAAAGTCATTGAATTCTTAAATAAACTTACTGATATTTTAGTTCCAGTGATATCGGTAGCAATTCTTCTTGGTGTAATATTTGGTCTAGATACACCATTTGTTGGACAGGTTTATGCAAATGTATCAGAGATATTAAATATGCTTGGAGAAGGAGCATTACTGGCTCTGGTCTCTATTGTTATTATTTTGGCATACATAAAGAAATAAAAAACTTATATATTAATCTTTAAGCACATAATTTGAATTGGTGGCTATGGGTGGAATTGAACCACCGACCCCAGCGTTATGAGTGCTGTGCTCTAACCATCTGAGCTACATAGCCAAGTGTGGAAATGATAAAGAACTCCAATTAGAAGTCAAACATTAAATTTAAAGTGAATTACGTCACCATCCTCTACTAAGTAGTCCTTCCCCTCAAGTCTTAATTTTCCATCTTTTTTTGCACCTGACTCACCATTACACTTTATAAAATCATCATATGAAATAACTTCTGCCTTAATAAAGCCTCTTTCAAAGTCTGTATGAATTACACCTGCTGCTTGAGGTGCTAGCGAATTTTGATGAATGGTCCATGCTCTTGATTCTTGAGGCCCTGATGTAAAGTAGGTCTCTAAATTAAGCAATTTATAACCTGAGAGAATAATTTTATTTAATACAGGTTCATCCATACCAAGAAGCTCTAAATATTCAGATTGCTCTTCTTCTTCTAGATTTGCTAGTTCATGCTCGACTTTAATTACAGCTGGAATAACATTAATACTATTTTGCTTTGCGTAGCCCATAAGTTCATCAAGTTTATTTTTAGATTCATTGTCTGAGAGGTTTGCAATTAATAGCATTGGTTTTGTAGAAAGTAAGTTCAAACTTTGTATGAAGTCCAATGCCTCTTCTTCAAACGAATCAAGTTTAGGTAAGTTTCCATTTTCCATTAATTCTTTTAGAGATTGAATAATTCCTTGATCTTTTTTAGCTTGAGCATTACCAGAGCGTATAAGTTTCTCTAGCTTAAGACTCCTTTTTTCCAAGACCTCTAAGTCAGCAAAGATTAACTCTAAATTAATTGTTTCTAGATCTTTCAGCGGGTTCACGTTTCCATCGACATGAATAACATTCTCATCATCAAAGCACCTAACCACATGCAGCAGGGCATTCATTTCTCTAATATTAGATAGAAATGCATTTCCTAAGCCCTCACCTTTGGATGCGCCTTTAACTAGTCCAGCAATATCAACAAAGCTCATTGTTGTTGGAATAACCTTTTCAGATTTTGTTATGTTGTTAATGCTTTCAAGTCTTTTATCTGGAACATTAACTATCCCCAGATTTGGCTCTATTGTACAAAATGGAAAGTTTTCAGCAGGAATTGATGACTTGGTAATAGCATTAAAAAGGGTAGATTTACCTACATTAGGCAATCCCAAGATACCGCATTTAAACCCCATAATTACCCTGAATGAAGTTGGAGCTGAGCTTGTTCGATCTTATTCTCACCAAGAAGCTCAATAATATGATTAAACTTAAAATAACTTTCTAGCAAACTATCTTTTTCGCTTGATTTAAATCTTCCTAATACCCAATTTGTAACATCAATTTTATTGCCAGGATGACCTATTCCTACTCTCAGCCTAATAAAAGACTTGCCAGACAAGTTGATTATACTTCTGAGACCATTATGCCCTCCATGCCCTCCATCTACCTTAATTCTCATTGTCCCTATTTCTAAATCTAGATCATCATGAATAACAATAATCTGACCGAGTTCTAAATTAGTATTTTTAATTATTTTATTGATCGATTTCCCAGATTCATTCACGTATAAATCAGGATAGCCCCACAGAATCTTTTCATCTTTGGATAGGCCAGTAGTAGAATCTATTTTTTTCTTAGATTGAAGATCTAATTTTAACTCTTGAGCTATATTTATAACCCAATCTTTTCCAATATTATGTCTAGTACCGTTGTATTTTAGACCTGGGTTACCCAAGCCAAGAATACATATATTAGGCACAGATTTTATGAACCTTAGTCAGTAGGCTCAGCATCCCCAGATGTTTCTTCTGCAGAGTCTGTTTGATCTTCAGAGGTTTCTTCGCCATCAACAGTTTCACCTTCTTCACCCTCAGGTAAGATTTCTGGTTCTTCTTCTTCTGCTCTAGGAGGATTCACTGAAACAATCATTTGATCATTTTCAGCATCAAATCCAGGTATTTCAGCTCCTTCTGGGAGTGCGAGCTCTGAGAGTCGAACTGCGTCATTGAGCATTAAATTGGTAATATCAATCTCTATCGCTTCGGGAATATTACCTGCTAAACAGGCAATCTCTATTTCAGATATTGCTTTTGCTATAACTCCACCATCGGTTTTAACACCTTCACAATCTTCCTCTCCAATAAATCTGAAGGGTACTATAACCTTAAGTTTTGTTTTTCTTGATACTCGTTGGAAATCAGCATGCAGAAATTTTCCTTTAACAGGCTCTCTCTGTAGCTCCTTTAATACAACTTTTTCCTCTTGGCCTTCGAGTAAGATTTTTAGAACCTGAGTATAAAAAAGCTCATTCTCAGAGGCTTTTGTTAGCTCGTTAAGTTTTACTTTGATGTTTTTTGACTCTTCTTCATTGCCATAAATAATCGCAGGGACCATAGAGTCTTCGCGCCTAATTTCTCGAGTTTTATTTGTACCAGTTCTAACTCTTAGATCTGCATTTAATATAATTTCATTTGACATATTTTGTACCTTCTAGCTTCTTACAAAAAAAGAGCGCTTAGAGACTCTTCATTGTTTAATCTTCTGATGCACTCCGCAATAGTTGGGGCAAGAGAAATGACGCGTATTTTACTGCATTTTTCTGCTTCTGTGGACAATGAAATGGAATTGGTCACAACTAATTCGTCTATTGAAGAATTTGAGATTCTTTCAATGGCAGGTCCAGATAGAACTGGATGAGTGATATATGCCTTTACTTTCGCTGCCCCAGCATCTTTTAATGCTGTTGCTGCATTGCATAATGTCCCGGCCGTATCAATTATGTCATCAGGAACAATGCAGCTTTTCCCTTCCACATCTCCAATAATATTCATTACTTCTGACTCGTTTGCAGTCGCTCTTCTTTTGTCAATAATTGCAAGGTCAGACTCACCTAAAAATTTTGCTAACGCTCTGGCTCTCACAACTCCACCTGCGTCAGGGGACACAACTAATATTTGCTCATCTTTCGATGTCTTAGACTTAATATCATCATGCATAATTTTTGTTGCATACACATTATCTGCAGGCATATCGAAGAAACCTTGAATAGATTCGGAGTGGAGATCTACAGTTAAGACCCTATCAACCCCTACAGTATTCATCATATCTGCTATAACCTTTGCACTAATTGGAACTCTAGCAGACCGCACCCTTCGATCTTGACGGGCATAACCATAATAAGGAAGGATCGCAGTGATTCGAGATGCAGATGACCGTTTGAGAGCATCTGTAATTAGCATTAATTCCATTAAATTTGAATTTGTGGGCGCGCAAGTAGATTGAATAACAAATGCTTCATGACCTCTTACGTTCTCAAGTATTTCAACTTTTATTTCACCATCTGAGAATTTCCCCAAATCAATATTCCCAAGTTTGAGCCCAAGAATTTTTGCAATTTCATTTGAAAGAGCAATAGAGGCCGATCCTGAAAAAATTCCTACTGTTGGTTTATTAATCATTTTTCTAATTATTGGCTGGGGTGGCTGGATTCGAACCAGCGCATGACGGGATCAAAACCCGTTGCCTTACCGCTTGGCTACACCCCATTATTTTAAGTAAGTTAATAATGGTGAACATTGTAAAGGTTCGCAAAAAGAGTGTCTCCATTTAGTTGGAATTTTTTTTAAAGTTTTTTCAATTTTACTTTTATCATTATAAGCACAAAATATTGTTGACCCTGTTCCGGATAGCTTAAATGAGTTATTTTGATTCAATTCATTAAAAATTTTTTTTATATCTTGATTTTTTTCAAGAAAGATAGGCAAAAACGAGTTTTCTTCCTTCATCAGAATTGATTCTTGAGAATCCTTGCTTAAATCATCCCATTCAGAGAAAAGTTCTTTGGTTGAGGAGTGAACCTGAGGAAATAGTAGTAAATATTTTTTATTAGAGTGTTTTATTTCCTCAGATAGCTTTTCACCAATACCGGATGCATGAGCATTTTTTCCAAAAATAAAAAAAGGTACATCTGCTCCAAGTTTTTTGCCCAGCTTCATTAATTCTGAAAGAGAAAGTCCAAGCTTAAATAAGAAATTTATTCCTATGAGAGCTGCTGCTGCATTTGAGCTACCCCCGCCCAAGCCTCCCCCTAATGGGATATTCTTTACAATCTCTATATTACAATGGATTTCTTTGCCAATGTAATTTGATAATGATCTAACTGCGTCAAAAACTATATTTTCCTTCCCATCG
>JAQWXQ010000069.1 GCA_029254395.1 SAR86 cluster bacterium
TAATCCCTGCATCTTTTAAAGCAGGAAGATATGCAGCAGGATTCCTGCCGGCAGTCTCAACAACTGGTACACCTGCATCTATAATTACCTTAACCAAGCCTGGGTAATCTGGCGGCGTAAGGGATGGAAGAAAAGTTAAATTAACAGCAAAAGGCTTATCGGTCATATCCTGACATCTCGCAATCTCGTTCGCTAGTTTCTCTGGTGTGCCTTGGGTAAGTCCTGTTATTGTCCCAAGCCCTCCAGCATTTGATACCGCTGCTGCTAACTCTGCAAACCCAACGTGATGCATGCCACCTTGAATAATGGGATGCTCAATTCCAAATAGCTCTGTAATTTTAGTTTTCATAATGTTTAATCCTCTTCCATGGGAGTTAAAAAATCTTCATATTGTTTTTGCAACCTTTGCATTCCAGTTATCCACCTATCTCTGTCATTACCTTTTCTTTTAACATACTCAAGAACCTCATCATGAGGTGTTACAAGAAATCGCTCTTCTTCAATTGCATTGAGGACATCTTTTGCAACAACATCAGCCTCCATCATTCCATCAACTCCAGCAACTCCTGGGCCATTAGCAGTCATTGCTGTTCTCACAGCCTGAGGACATAAGCAAGATACCCCTATACCTTTGTCACCATATGTAATTTTTATCCATTCAGCAAAGCTTACAGCCGCGGCTTTCGTTACTGCATATCCAGCTGCTCCAAGTTGCGTCAATAGACCGGCAGCAGAGGATGTATTCATTAAATATCCTTCCCCACGTTCAATCATTTGTGGCAAAACATGTTTTGCAGCATGAATATGAGACTGAACATTCACACCCCAAATCATTTCCCAATCAGATGAGTCCGCCTCAAAAAAACCAGGTTTGCCTCCAATCCCAGCATTTGAACAAAAAATATCAATACCGCCAGAATACCCATTTGCTTTTTCAATAACATTAATAATATCTTTCTCATTTGAAACATCAGCGCTTACTGCTAGCCCATTAACACTATTAGCAGTTTCTTCAGCACCTTCAATATTCATATCAACACAAACAATTGATTTGGCTCCTGAAGCAAAGAATTCTTCGCACAAAGCTTTTCCGATTCCACTTGCAGCACCAGTAACAACAATTCTTTTGTTTTCAATTTTCATACTATTCCCCTAATATTATTTCGCACCCTGTTCCATGAAGGTACTCTTTTACTCTTAACTTATCATCTTTATTTAGAGCATCAAACTCTTCTCTTATCCAGACTAGACATTTGCCTTGGTAATTAAAAGTTTTTTGTTTCCACATAGAACCATTAATTTCAGTCTCCCAAATTTCTGCTCCTTTATTTAATGCGTTAGCGTTAGCTAATAATGCAGGCACATACATCTTTCCTACTTCTTTCAAAATGCTTTTTAATGTATCAGGGCTTTCTTCTAAAGAAGTCCATGATGTATTTTCTGCATCATGTCCTGAGAGATCCTCTAAAATATCAACCCAGGCAACAGTTCTAGATGAGTGCTCATAGGCTAGTTTTCTTGGAGTCGGATCAAATCCCACCAACTGTGTAAGTTGGCCATAAAAAGAAAAATCTGAAGAAGAGGGCTTATCTCCTAATAGGAAAGGACTAATTAATAAATGCTCTTCCATTAATTTCAAAAATCTCTTGTAGCTTAAATCAATAAGCTCAGCAGTTTCATCATTTGATCCCACAACCCATAATCTGTCTATCTGCCTGTTAGCGACAAACTCTTTGTATTTAGCATGTAATTCATTAGGAGTATTTATTGCCAAGTCCGCCAAAGGAAGAATTGTTCCAGCATTATCTGCGTCATCTTCAAAATACCACCTGTAGTGAAACATATACTTTGTTACCCACTCATCACCAAAATCCTCAAGCAAATAATTTATAAAAGCGAGCGCAGGGTCATCTGGAATTATCCTTCTTTCTTTAAATTCATTTTCTAATCTTCTAATTATTGGAGTTGAATCAGTTGTCGCAACAAACTCTCCAGCAGCATCTTTTAGCAAGAGTGTTGGAAGCAAGACAGGCTTTGGGGGTTCTACACCAAGTTTAGCAATCTTATTGGCGATATCTCCATTATGAACTGTGTATGGAATATGTCTGTATCTGAAGACAGAGAGCATCTTTTGAGTATAAGGAGAGGGCGTTGCTCCAAAAATTTTAATTCTTTCAGTCATACCTATGTCCTAAATTTTTATAACTATCCCTTCATTTGGATTGATATCCCCATCAACAAACCGCTCATATGTAGAGATAAAATTACCCATCCCATTAATTTCTTTAATATTCATCCAGTCGAGGCTCTGTTCAGCTCTTGCTTTCATAAATTCATTAGTTTTTTTGTTATAACCTTCATAACCCCAGTCTTTAAATCTTTTTTGAATATGAGCAGGGGCAAAGAAAAATTCTGTTCTATCTCTTAACATTGCCTGACCTAAAGCATCTTCTGCAGTAACCTCATTATCCCAATGGGTCATTCCAACTGTAAGGCATTTAAGCATGTTATCTCCAAGAGAGCCGTGAAGAGTTCCAAGAATCTCACGACTACCAGCCATATCAACCATAACAGTCTTAAGATGGTCTTTTACAGAAGATAGATCCTCATATGTAATCACTTCATCATAGCAATCTAGATCTTTTACAAAAGCTAAATTTTTATTTGAAGTAATACCAATAACAGCAGGAGTATTTGAGTTTTCTTTTAGTCCTTGAGCAACACCAATTGCAGTTTTGCTTGAAGCACTAACAATAAGAACTTGATCAGCTCCATAATAAGACGCATCTTCCATTGCATCACATATACAAAAAGAGGTTATATGCAGTGGAAATAATAGAGATCTGATATTGTCAGAAGCTTCATCATAATCAGGATCACCTGCAAGCCTCACATAATTGCTATATACCGCAGGCAATTCTTT
>JAQWXQ010000079.1 GCA_029254395.1 SAR86 cluster bacterium
AGAGTCGTAATATCCTTTTTTTACTAACTGGGTTTTGGTCCCTCTTATCTTTCCTTTTCTTACAACTACTGTGCATATACCAAGATATCCGCTATCTTCAGCAACTGAAAATATATCTATATCCTTTGCTTTTGTTGTTACAGATTGCTCTTCTTGGATTATATTTATCCTCTTTAGTTTATCTCTTGCAGTTGCAGCTTTTTCAAATTCAAGCCTATTAGAAAATAACTCAATCTCTCTCTCTAACCTCTTAATTGTTTGTGAGTCAGATGAGGTAAGGTAGTTCTTAGCTTCAATTAAATCCTCAGCATATTGATTTTGAGTGATGTGACCAACACATGGTGCGCTGCACCTTTTCATTTGATACTCAATACATGGCCTTGTTCTGGAAGAAAAAGTATTATCACTACAATTTCTTATCTTGAAAACTTTTTGTATTTCTTTAATTGATTTTTTTACTGCATATGAACTTACAAAAGGACCAAAGTACTTTTCATCCACTGCTTTTTTTGTTCTTTTCAAAACGATAGATGGGTAATTATGATTATCTGAAAAGAAAATATATGGATAAGTTTTATCATCTCTTAATAAAATATTAAATTTTGGTTTATTTTCTCTAATCAGCAACTGCTCCAAAAGCAAAGCCTCGACCTCATTTTTGGTTGAGAAGGTTTCTATTTGGTCTGTTAGTTTTTTTATTTGGCCAGTTTTTCTATCCTTTTTAGAGTTACCAAAATAACTTGAAACTCTTTTTTTTAAGTTGATAGCTTTACCAATATATATTATTTCTGATTTATGAAAGAATTTATAAATTCCAGGGGTTGTAGGTATTTTCTTAAGATCAACCGCCATTAGATTCTAAGTATTTTCTTGCAAATATCTTTCCAGCACTAACTCCATATTGATCAAAAGGATTAATTTGTAGCATACGCGAAGTTAAAAACACTCTATGCTCCCACGAGGCTATTAAATATCCTAGATTGAATGGATTAAGCTCCTTAAGTGATAATAAATTGACTGGGGATTGCCCATTTACCTTTTCATGATCTTTGAGATTTTCATCTGCACCAAAAGCTAAAAGGCCTGCTTGGGCTTGTGATTGAGCAAAAAGTAATTCATTTTCTTCTTTATCTGTATATACGCAAATTATATCTGAACAAAAAGAGGAGGATCCTTGATGTAATAATTGGAAATATGAATGTTGAGCTGTAGACCCAAATCCTCCAAAAATAACCTGCCCCGTTTTATTAAAATAAGAATTATTGTTCGCCCCTTTTCCAATAGACTCCATTTCAAGCTGTTGAACATAATCAGTAAAATATCTTAACTTCCAGCTATAGGTTAGAAGAACTCTTATAGGCTTGTTATCAAAATTGTTATGCCATAGGTCGCTAAAGATAATAGTTTTAATGAACTGCTTATAATCAGTATTTGAATTAAGTTTTTCATCTGATAGCGAGCCACCTTTTAAAAAATCTATGAATTGCTCTTCAAGCTCGAGGATTGCTGCAAGCGAGATGGGAGACCACATGGAATACCTTCCGCCAATCTCATTGG
>JAQWXQ010000089.1 GCA_029254395.1 SAR86 cluster bacterium
GAAGTTCCAGCCGTTCCATATAAAGATGAAAATAATTATGTGAAATACTCAAAAAAAGTTGCAGAATCTTACGAGAACCCCAACGGTGTTCTATGGGCAAATCAATTTGATAATGAGGCTAATAAGATAGGCCATTACAATGAAACTGGGCCAGAAATATATAATCAGCTTGATGGAAAAGTAAATGGCTTTATTTGCTCTGTTGGAACAGGCGGAACTCTTTCTGGAATAGCTCAATATCTTAAAGACAAAAATAAGGATATTAAGATCGGCCTTGCTGATCCGCATGGCGCAGCTATTTACTCTTT
The DNA here is from genome assembly GCA_029254395.1 of SAR86 cluster bacterium. Taxonomy (GTDB): domain Bacteria; phylum Pseudomonadota; class Gammaproteobacteria; order Magnimaribacterales; family D2472; genus CAJQGY01. The sequence goes on from JAQWXQ010000089.1 coordinate 309, forward strand.
CTTCAAAGATGGAGAGTTAAAATCAGAAGGTTCTTCGGTTACAGAGGGTATTGGTCAAGGAAGAATTACAAAAAATATTGAAGGGTTGGAAGTTGATATCCCATTAAGAATAAGTGATACAGCTGCTCTAAGCGCTATGTTTCAGATGGTTGAAACTGAAGGTTTGTATCTTGGAGGGAGCGCCGGTATCAATGTTGCTGGAGCAGTTGAAATGTCTAAACATATGGAAGCTGGAAGTAATATTGTTACTATATTGTGTGATTCGGGTTCTAGGTATTTAAGCAAGCTCTATAATAGAAATTTTTTAATTAATAACGACCTTCCTTGTCCCGATTGGGTTTAATCAAGCGTTAGCTAACTCAACTCCAAACAATTTCTTGTAAATAGCTATTACTGCAATACCAAATGCACTAATGCCAAATTGAGCAACTAGAAGCTTTGATGAAAGCACTTCATAATTAATGATCTCAAAGCTTGTTATTCCAACAGCACCTAAGCATGAAAGTATAAATAGTGCGATATAGGCATTATGGCTTTGTAGGAGCATGCTTGTGAGGGTGGTCAGGGATATTATAAATACCCCAATGGTAGCAATTTCCATTTTTGTATATTCAGATATGAAAAACAATACACTCCCAGATACAGCAATTGTAAAGATTAACTGAAAGAAACTAAATATCTGTACATCTGTTGTAACTTCTGGATTAAATTTGGCATAAAAATCTTTAGCATCCTTTTCTTCAATACAGTCCTCTGGCCTCCAGTATGTTTTAGAAAACCAGACTTTTACTTTGTCGCTCCATTTTTTAGTTTTAATTGAGTCACTGAGCATTGTTGAAAAAACTTGAAAGTTAGCCCAAATAGGATTCCAGCTTTTTAGAGCAGAGACCGTTCCATATACAGGCTTAACATCTGGTAACTCCGCGGTATACGTGCCAAACATCCTATCCCATATTATGAAAACTCCACCATAATTTGCGTCAATATATTCTTTGTTTTTAGCATGATGTATGCCGTGATTCATTGGCGTTATAAATATTTTTTCTAGGAAACCAAGATGACCTATATGCTTAGTGTGAACCCAGAACTGATATACCAAATTTATACCAGCGACTGTTACAAACACTTCCCCAGGTATCCCAATAAGAACCATAGGTAAATAGAAAACCCATTTCCACAACCAACCAGTACTAGTCTGCCTTAATGCAGTGGATAAATTAAAATCTTCACCATGATGATGAACGCTATGTGTAGCCCATAAAACTTTAATTTCATGGTGCATTCTATGCATCCAGTAGTAAGAAAGATCATACATAAGGAATGCTAGTATCCATGTAACTGGATTTGAATTAGAAAGCATATTTAGATTGAGATTAGAGCTTATGTAAATAAATACAGCACTCTGAAAGCCAAGATTCAACATGGTTGGATACCTACTTATCATGCCAATAGATATACTAGTAAAAGTATCATTGAGTCTATATGTATTTTTGCCTACATATTTCCCATAAATATACTCTATTAAAATCAATAAGAAAAAAACAGGAATTGCAAAGGTTATGACTAGTGATTTATCGGTAATTACCATAATTGAACATGTAAATTTATTACATTATATCAACTTTTCTTGTTTAAGAAAAACATCACTCCAAGGGCATTACCAAACCCAGATTGACTATCAAAATTACCTTTTATGTTTGCAAGTGCAAGCCTATCAGTTATCCCAGTCCTGACTACCTCCAAGTTAGCAACTCTCCCTATAAAAAATACTTCACTTACGCCCATAAGAAGAGCGTTCAAATATGAAATAGTCCCAATTATTTCTCCAACCATATTTGAAAGTGACGCAGCAATATCACTATTAGAATGATCATCGCTATACTTAGCTTTTTCAAAGTTTGATGCCGTAATTTCAGGATGAAGAGAGCCAATATCATTTACAACCTCTCCGATAAGCGAGTCAAGATTTGTTCTATTTCCAGCTAATGATAGTTTTTCAAGAGTGGCTGATGAATCTTCATTGAGTAATTTCTTAGATAACCCTTGAAGGGTTCCTCCTCCTACCGAGATACCTCCAAGATGAGTTATAACTCCATTATCGTTATAAATACATGCGGTACCTGTTCCCGCACTTATAGCTACAAAGGGCAGACCATCATTTATTTTAAAAATAGACTTTGCGCCCATAGCAATAGCATCTACTTCATTAACTTTTAAAATTTTTACATTATGGTATTCATCAGAAAGGTCGCTAGATTTACCTCCCGTCACACCAATTAATGAGAACTTATCAGCAGGTATGTCTATATAAGAAAAAATTTTCTCTAGGAATCGCTCATTAATTTTTTCATTTGTAGGGTGCGAGAAAAATTTACATTCACCATTATCATTAACAACAATGTCAGTATTTGATATTCCAAAATCTATTGCTATGAGCATTATTTATGCGAGGTTATTTGCTTGTTTCTCTCCATTAAGTCTTTCATTAGGTTCTTAGGGTTAGATCTATATGGTTTTGGTTTAAGTCTTGAAGGTATCATTCTTTGAGGATAGTAGTTATTTTCTATATCCACATCTGCTAATTCCCAATATGGGTCAAGCACCACTGAGCTTATTGGTTTAATTGACCTTTTAAGCCATCTTGCATTCTTGGGATTCTTTCTCCAAATCTCAGCAGGTATTTTTAGCTCTTCACTTGAACCATCTGCATAGTCAATCTTTAGAGGCAGGGGCATGACTAACCCTCCAATATTTTCAAATTCAAAAATATAATAGAGTTCATTTTTAGCAACAGCTTCTGTAAGAGCTTTCTTCATCCACTCAGGGTCGCTATTATTTCTATCATATAAATCATCAAGAATATCTTCATAGTCTCCCATCTCTCTTTCAGATGGCGTAAATTTATCGTATTGATCATAAATATCTAGTAGCTCAGGCCTAACAGTAACTCTTTCAATAATACCCTCATTGATATTTCTTATATCTGAGATCATGTCAGGCTCATCTTCAAAATCTTCCCTATCCTTTTTAAGATTTTCTGAAGGATCAAGCGTATCTAATGTTGCTTGATAAATATTCTTGATAGAAATATCTACATGATCTGTAGAAAAAAACCATCCATTCCAAAACCAATCCAAATCTACACCAGATGCTTCTTCCATAGTTCTAAAAAAATCATATGGAGTAGGGCGCTTAAATTTCCATCTTAAGCAGTATTCTTTAAAGGCCTGATCGAACAACTCTCTACCAAGAATAGTTTCTCGAAGTATTACAAGAGCAGTAGCAGGTTTTGCATATGCATTATTTCCAAATTGAAGAAGTGATTCTGAATTAGTCATAATTGGAACCTGATTCTCACTTTTCATATAGTCAGTAATCCACCTGGCTTCACCCCTTCTCGAATTATATTCAACATCCCATTCTTGCTCCGCAAGATATTGCATGAAAGTATTCAATCCTTCATCCATCCAAGTCCATTGGCGCTCATCTGAATTAATAATCATTGGAAAATAATTGTGCCCAACTTCGTGAATAACAACTCCAATTAGAAACTGCTTCTCACTCCTAGAATAAGTTCTTGTTCCATCATCCTCAAGATCAGTTCTTGGTCCGTTAAAGGTAATCATCGGATATTCCATCCCCCCAACAGGACCGTTAACGCTTTGAGAGGTTGGATATGGATATTCAAATGAAAATTTTGAATATACCTCCATAGTGTGCATAACCGCTTCTGTGGAATATTTTGACCATAGAGGCTCTCCCTCAAATGGATAAAAAGACATCGCCATAACTAGTGGGTTTTTTTCAGAGTCTTGTTTGTAGCCAGCTGCGTCCCATATAAATTTTCTAGATGAAGCCCATGCAAAATCTCTTACATTTTTTGCTTTAAATACCCATGTTTTTTTATCTGAGGACCTCTCCTTTTCATTTTCAAAAGCTTCCTCAGGTGTGACAATAAATATTGGCTTTTCTGAAGCTTCTGCTTTTCTTAGCCTTTTTATTTGTGATTTAGTGAGAACATCTCGCTCATTCTGTAAAACACCAGTAGATGAAACAATATGATCTGATGGTGTTGTTATTGAAACCTCAAAATCTCCAAACTCAAGAGTAAACTCACCATTGCCTATGAACTCTTTGTTATGCCATCCTTCATAATCAGAAAATGCGGCCACCCTAGGGTACCATTGGGCTACAAGAAAAATATCATTACCATCTTCAAAAGTCTCATAACCATTTCTTGCTCTAACAGCATTTTCTTCAACAAGCCTGTATTCCCAATCAACAGATAATTCAATTGATTTATTTTCTTCTAAAGGAGCATCAAGGTTAACCCTTACCAATGTACCAACTAAATTTAAACGCGCTTTTTTACCTGCAATTGATATAGATAAATTTTTGTATCCACCATCAAATTCATCCATAAAATTATTTCTTCTAAGCTCACTGAAAGAAATTCTATTTGTGCTTGACTGAGTTAAAGTCTGGTTTTTAATAGAGTCAGATTTAAAGATATTTTGATCTAGTTGAAGCCAAATATATTTAAGATCAAGCGGTGAATTATTATGATAAGTGATTATCTCTGAGCCTTTTATTGATTTTTTGTCTTCGTCTAGAGAAACTGAAATCTTATAATCTACTTTTTGCTGCCAGTATTCTTTTCCAGGTTCTCCAGTTGCAGGCCTATACTGATTTGGATCTGGATATTTCTCCTCTAATTGACGAAATTTATCGTTAAAGTCAATTTTTGATTGATGTGTAGTGTGTGCATGAACCAGGTTAGTTGAAACTAGTAACAGCAGTAATATATTATTTATTTTCATCTAAATCTCGGATTATTTTAATGTCATTTTCTGGTTTTCTATCACCGAACCTATTAATTCTATCTGGCCTATCTAGTTGTTTTTTTGAGGCCTTAACTTTAGAGAGATTTATAAAAATAAATAGAGAAAGGATAAACATTCCACCAAATATAATAGTGTTCCAGGACATTTATCTTCTACTATTAAGTTTCATAAGAAGGTGAAGAATTTCTATGTATAGCCATATAAGAGTAACCATTAAAGAGAATGCACCATACCATTCCATATATTTTGGCATACCTTTGTCTGCACCATCTTCAATAAAATCAAAATCTAAGACTAGATTAAGTGCAGCTATGCCGACAACAAATACAGAGAAACCTATACCCATAAGGCCATTAGAATGAATGAACCCTATGCTATTTCCAAAAAAGCTCATTATGAAACTAATCAAATACAACAATGCTATCCCGGCAGTTGCTGAGAAAATCATCAATCTAAAGTTTTCTGTAGGTTTTATAATCCCGCTTTTGTAACAAAACAAAAGAGAAGCAAGTATTCCAAAAGTTAAGCCTAGCGCTTGAATGGCAATGCCTGGATACATGGTTTCCGCAAACATTGTTATTCCACCCAGCATAATGCCTTGGCTCAAAGAGTATAATGGTGCAGTTGACCCAGCTTTTGAAGGACTTCTAAAAATTGTAACCATTCCTAGGATGAAGCCAATTATTCCAGCTGGCAAAGACAATACAGGCATATTCCACCCAACTCCAGCTCCTAAAAAACAAAGCCCAAGCAGGATAGATGTCTTATTGACTGCTCCATCAAGGGTCATTCTTTCACTTGAAGCAAGTGTAGAGTCATTAGATGTAAAATTTCTAGTAAATGCTGGGTTTCCAGATCTACCAAATGTATTAAGGGCTGAATGTTTGGACATTAATATTCTCCTAATAATATAAATATGTATATAGTAATTTATCTAGTGCCAAATAAACAAATTAAAAGGCTTTACATGCTTTTAATCCATTTATTTATGAGAGCCACACCTTCGTCATGATTAAGAAATCTTCCTGATTCAGGCATCATTATGCCTGGATCTCGTGATTGCATTCTGTAAGGCATAATTGATTCTTCAGGTGCGCCTGGTTTAATTGAGTATTTGAAATTATTACTTGCTCTTCCTGCTGCAACTGGCTTTTTATAAATTCCTATATGCTCACTTCTATCTTCAGTAAAGTTAAGGTAAAGGCCTGTAGTATCTGCAGAGCCTCCAGGTATATGACAATGACCGCAATTTATGTCCAAATATGCTCTAGCTCTTGAATCAAGATCAATCGATGCATCAGACCAATCAGGCATGGTGTTGTAGCTTATTTGAGAATCTATCCAGCTCTCATCTGCCCATCTATCAAGTTGATTCATGCTTATATTTTCATAATCATAATCATGGTTAAGATTTCTAGCTTTAGGACCTATAGGTTTAATTTCTTTTCCAGATTGATGACATTCTTTACATTGATTGATATTGGGAACTCTGTAGCGGACTTCTCTAATACTTCCTTTATCAGTCACAAATGAGGTATTTATAGTCTTTCCTGCAATATTTAAGAATGCATCGTTTTGTTCCGCGTTCCATACATAGCTAATATTTCTCCAAGCCCCGCCTTTTTTAATTAGTAGACGAGTTTCAAGCAGCTGCTCTTCGAGTTCCGACTCAACTGTGTTGTTTAGGTATGCAAATGTTTTAATCAGGGCTGATCCATCTGGAAAATCAAAAACATGGTTCTCTTTATACTCAGCTTTTCCACCTGCAGGAATGTAAATAAATCTTAATTTATCTGTGTAATCTGTAAATAATGGGTTTACAAGATCATATGGCAAAACACCATCTTGCGGTGTCTGCAACTTCATATTTGAGAAAAAGCCAAAATCAGAAAGTTTCTTTGGCATTTTGCTAGCTAAAACCACAGAATCATTAACTGTTGCATAGACTAGACCTGGAATAGTCAAAAAGAATAGAAAGAAAAAAAATAAGCTTTTTTTATTCTTCACTTAGAACAACTCTTTCAAGAGGCGAAATTTCCCCAACATACCAGTCATAATCCCTAACAACTGGATCAAATAATGGAAGCATATACTTTAGTGGGCTTATGGTAAGAAAGGTTGCATCTCCGTTATCGCCTAAAATTATTGTTTCTTTTTTAGTTTTTGAGGAAAAAATCTTAGATACTGGAACAACTCCATCCCAGAAGATGTCGGGCATGTTGCCACCAGATAATTCATATAAAATTTTTGCAAGCTCTCCGGTTTCAAGATCAGGATTATACCCAGACTTAGAAAATTTATTACCGTGGATTTGTATTCTGGAAGGATGTGGATTGTATTGCGCGTCATCTGTTTCATAGGAGTAGGTCACTACTGCAATGTTAATAGTTTCATTGCCGCCTATATTATTATTAAAAATTTCAACATCAGAGTTTGCTTGAACAAGCACGCCTGTCCCTCTAGGGACCTCACCAACAATATTTCCCTCTGGAGCAAAATTGTCAGTATTATTGTTCACAATATTATTATCAAAAACTCTTACATGATGACCACCTTGCTGAGGAAGGCTGGGCAAATCAAAGACAAGAATTCCACCAGTATTGTTAGTAGCAGTATTGTTATACACATCTGCATAGTAAGAATTTTCAATCTCAATGCCTGCAACATTAAATTCAGCGGTACTATTTTTGACTACGATGTTTTGAGATTGACCGACATATATTCCTGCATCAGAGGCCCCAATGGCAACACATTCGTCAATAAGAACATTTGTAGATTCAACTGGGTAGAGGCCATATGCACCATTTTCTGAATTGGGGCCGCCAGTCCATTCAGTTTTAACTTTAATAAATTTAATGTTATCAACACCCTTTACTTTAATGGCGTCACCTTTGGCATTTTGAATAGTGAATTCTTTCAAAGTAACATCATCTGAAGTAACAAGAAGGCCTTGAGCACCACTTTGTTGATTTGCAAATGAGATTACTGTGCCATTCATACTAGAGCCAACCAAGGTTATACCGTCAACGTCTATGGATAAAGAATCTTCTAATTCGTAGTACCCATCTGAAAGCTTAATTATGTCCCCAGAGGAAGCAAGTATTAAGGCTTCTTGAATTTCCGAGTAGGGGTCCTCGCTTGGTGACACCTCAATGAG
>JAQWXQ010000096.1 GCA_029254395.1 SAR86 cluster bacterium
ATTTCTATAAATAAATTTGTGAAATTTAAATAGATTTTAGTTTATCAGATATTCTTTGATGGCATTCAGGTGAAGCATCTGTAGCATAAGCCATTAGCATGGCTTCTAGAACCTGGTCATGGTATTGATCTAGGTTTATATAACCATAAACCCAGTCCTGTCGGCCAATACGATGGCACTGATATAGCTGTCTCGTAAGTATTTTTTTATCTATGTTCCCTAAAAGAAAACCTTGCTCTAATGCAGGAATGACGCAGTGTTCTGCAATTTTAATTGATTGCTTATAAAAGCTATCAACAGACTCACGGTCTTCAAAAACTCCCGTCTTATCTGCAGCCATGTATGCAGAGCGGTAAAAATTTTCTTTATCTTTGTACATGGATATAATACTAGTAACGTAATATGAAGCACTCTCAATAGGATCGCTAATGGGTTTGAAAGACATCACCTTTTGAAGAGATAATATCAGCTCAGCAACCAACTCATCAGCAATATCCTCTTTCTTACCAAATAAATTATGAATTGTTGGTGTAGAAACTCCAGCCTCTTCAGCAAGCTCACTTATTGTAAATTCATCAAAACCTTTTAAAGCTATTAATTTTTTTGCAATATTAAATATTCGTTCTCGACGTAATTTTTTATTTGCTTGGCGGGTAACATTTCCGTGCGCTTTTACTCTTACAGGTTTCATCTCTAGATGTTATCACATGATAGTTTATTCAATCAATACATTTTTTATTATATATAAAATTTGTCTTGTAATTAAATTTGACTATGTATAAAATCTGCAGGTTTAAAAAAATACTTTTATGTGTAAATTAAAATCATTAAAGAGAACTACATTAAAAAATAGCAGCCAAGTGTTTTCGTACATACTGTTTATATTTTTAACCAGCTGCACAGTTATTCCTGGAACACATATATCAAATCTAGAGACCTCTAGTTTGATTTTTTCTAAAAATAATGACATTGATCTAATTCCAATTACACAAGAACTTATCAGCACGATGCATTCAGAAGAAATTAGAATAGAGAGTGCTATAAATAGATCTCTTCAAGATGAAATGAATAACTATACTTACCTAGTAGGTGTTGGAGATGTTCTTAATATAATAGTTTGGGATCATCCAGAGCTCACAATACCTCAGTCAGGTCAACGATCAGCAGCAGAGGCTGGAAATTTTGTTCATAAAGACGGTACTATTTTTTATCCTTATGTTGGGAAGGTTTCAGTTATCGGGAGGGAAGTTACCCAAATAAGAGATGACATTACTAGGGGTTTAAGCACCTATATAAACAATCCTCAAGTTGATGTTAATGTTGCAGCATTCCGTTCTCAGCATTTCTTTGTTTCAGGAGCTGTAAAGAATCCACAAATGATTCCAGTTAGGAATGTTCCTATTACAATACTCGATGCATTGAGTATCTCTGGTGGCATGGCTCCTGATGCTGATTGGAGTTCTGCCACTCTGACATCGAATAATAATGGGGAGCTAGTTATAGAAGCTATCGATCTGTCTGTCCTTTTAGAACAAGGGGTTTTAAAACAAAACAGACTTCTTAAATCTAATGATGTGCTTCATATCCCACGAAATGACGCACTCAAGATTTTTGTTATGGGTGATGTTGTCAATGCAACGACTCAGCAAATTGGGCGAAGAGGCATGACCCTTGCTGAAGCACTCAATAACGTTGGAGGTATTAATGAAGCATCTGCAAATGCCTCAGGCATATTTGTTCTTAGAGCAAGCGATTCTGATTCAAAGTTAGTAGACATATATCAGCTAGATATCTCGATGGGCCCCAGGTTGATTTTAAGTACGCAATTTAAGCTTCAGCCTAAGGATATAGTTTATGTAACATCTGCACCTGTTGCACGATGGAATAAATTACTAACGCAACTTACAAGCAGTCTTAATCAAATTTATCAGATTGATCGTATAGAAAATCGATACTAATAATTAAGCTGATCATGATAACTAATACACCACAAGAAGAGAGAGCAAGTCATGATTTTAGTGGCGAAATAGACTTACGTGAACTGTTTTTAGTTATTTTAGATGGACGATACATAATCATATCTTTAGTATTTTGCTTTGCAGTATTAGCCACGATTTATGCTTTAGTTCAGGCACCAATATATAGAGCTAATAGCCTTATTCTTATTGAAGAGACAGCTCAAGGCATTCCAGGTCTCGATGAAACTGCACAAATAATTACTTCTGATACATCTCTTGCTAAGGAATTACTTTTTATAAAATCTCGACTGATTATGGGTAAAGCAGTTGACGAGCTAGACTTAACAATTTCTACTACGCCCATTTACCTACCTTTCATTGGAGCAACTTTTGCTAGACATTATAATGGTGTTGAGCCTGCCGAACCCCTTTTTGGGCAAGAAAGTTATGCTTGGGGAGGAGAGGATTTAAATATTTCATATTTAAATTTACCCCAACACTATTTAGATAAAGACCTTAATCTTATCGTTTTAGAAGATCAAGAGTTTTCATTATTCTACAATGAGCAAGAATTACTCAGAGGCTATGTAGGAAAGCCGGTCTATAGTCTCGATGGCGATATAGAAATTATGATAAATAGCTTAATTGCCAGACCTGGCACTCAATTCAAAGTACATAAATCAAACCGTCTTAATGCAATTTCAAAACTACAACGGAGTTTATCAATTGCAGAGAAAGGCAAAAATACAAATATTATTGAGATTGCACTCAATGGTGGTGATAAAAACTCTATTACAAATACAGTTAATTCAGTAGCTGAGAATTATTATTTTCAAAGCAAGAAGCGACTTGCATTAGAGGCAGAAAGGAGCCTTATTTTTCTTGATCAACAGATTAAAGGAGTAAAAGCAGAACTATCTCAAGCAGAAAAAGCTCTTAACAATTTTAAGAGTGATAATAATTCTGTAAACATTTCTCTCGAAACAAAAGCAGCACTTGATAGCCTTGTTCAGATTGAAGCAGATATCAATGCAATGTCTATTAATGAGGCTGATATATCAAGACGCTTCATGCCAGAACATCCAAACTATATTTCATTCAAACTTCAACAAGACAACCTGTTTGCGCAGCGAGATAAAATCATAAAAAAATTAGAAGAACTTCCAAATATGCAAAGAGAAATTTTAAGTCTTACGCGAGATTTTGAAACTACTCAATCTATTTTTCTATCCCTTGATAATCGTCGTCAAGAGCTTGATATCTTAAAGGCAAGTACAGTTGGCAATGTTCAGCTACTGGATAAAGCAGGAGTTATCCCCGGCACTGTTGCCCCAAAAAGAAAACTCATTGCAGTGTTAGGTATATTACTGGGAGGAATGTGCGGCGTTCTCATTGTGTTCTTAAGATTTTATTTAAAGACAGGGATTATGGATCCTAAAATATTTACTGATCTAGGATTTACTGTTCGTGGCACAATTCCCTTTTCTGAAAATGAGGTTTCTCTAAGGCCATTAGAAATACCTAATAAAAGCAAGCACCCCAAAAGAAAAAATAAAAGGAAATTAAATTGCAGCATTTTAGCTCATGACTATCCAGATGACTCTTCGATAGAAGCGCTCAGAAGTTTACGAACAAGCCTTCGCTTCTTAATGAGTGATGCTGAGAGTAACTTAATTATGATCTCAAGCGCAAACCCAAACGAAGGAAAGTCTTTTATAACAGTAAACCTCGCTGCGGTTATTGCACAATCAGGCAAGCGTGTGATTGTTGTTGATGCAGACATGCGTAAAAGCTATTTACATCAAATGTTTGGTGTGAGTTCAAAAAATGGCCTATCTGATATTCTTTCTGGAACTTTAGATATTAAAAATTCAGTCCGAGAGACCAGTATAAAGAATCTTTATTTTATGCCTCGAGGCGAGAATACCATTAACCCCTCAGAACTTTTAATGGGTCCAAATTTTGAAATGTTAACTAAGAGTTTAAGTGATACCTACGACTTGGTTATTTTTGATACTCCTCCAATTTTAGCAGTTACTGATGCGTCTATTATTGGTTCTTATTGCAGCCAAAATATGATGGTTTCTCGTTTTGGCTTATCTTCATCTAAAGAGGTTTTAGCAGCAAAAAATAGGTTTAATCTTAATGGCATTGATATTTCTGGTGTAATCTTTAATGCAATACAAAAGAAGGCTAGTAGCTATTATTATGACGATATATTTGCATATTCCAGTGCTGTGGAGGGTTACTATAAAACACCTATTGAGAATCAATCTAGCGAATAGGAATTTAACTCTTAAGCTGCTTTATTTATCGCCTTGATAATATAACAAGCCATCTACCAAGATTTAGAATATCAGCTAGCGCAGCAGAAACATAAGTGAGAGCTGCTGCATTAAGAATGCGACTTACAGTCTTTTCGTTAGACTGCGATATGTAGTTTCCTTCTCTTAATATAGGGAGCGCTTTTGAAAAACTTGCATCAAATTCAATTGGAAGAGTTACTGCATGAATCATCATGCGCGCAACAAAACCAGAAAGCCCCAAGAACAGCAATACAGAAAATGGCATTGGATGTCGTGTGATAATTCCTATTATTGGAGATATAGAAATAATAGTAACGCTCCAGCGAGCCACCATATTAGCAATAGGAATCATCTTTGTTCTTGTGGCTAGACGCTTATCACCTTGCTGATCCTGAATAGCATGCCCAACCTCATGAGCTGCAATAGCAATTGCGGTTAATGATTTAGATTCATAATGCTCTCGCACAAGCCTAACTTTTTTCTCAATTGGATCATAATGATCGCCTAACTCAGTAATCTCGACCTCCACACCTTTCAAAGAAAACCGTTCAATCAAATGCTTTGCAAGCTCACCTCCAGTTCCAGAAATTTCAGGTAGCTGCGATGAATATCTATTCATAACAAATCTTACCCATAAAGAGGGCCCAAATATTAGTGCTAGAACTACGAGCACACCTGCTAATAAAATCATGAAATAATCCTAAACAATGTATTTTATTTTTTCAAACCTATATGAGTTTTATCTACCCACGATTTAATCTATTATTTTCTCCAAGCACCCTTTTTAAGCGCCACCACCATTAGAATGCCAAACAATATCATCGCAGCAGCAGATGAATAAAAGATTCCCACTAAGCCAGCAGATAGCCAATATACAGAAATCAGCGCCGCAATTGTAAAAATAAAGAATCTTAATGCCGTAATAATAATAGGCCACTTCATAGCATTTGCTCCTTGGGATGCAAAATACAGAGATAACCCAAGCCCTTGGAATAAATAACAAACCCCAAGTATTTGAATGTATTGTTTAGTAACCATAAGAGTTTCTTGATCTTCAGTAAAAATACTAATCCAAATGTCTGGAGTCAAGGCTAATATTAGACCTATGACACCGGAAAGTAGGCCTGCTGATGAGGCTCCAACCACACCAATTCTTT
>JAQWXQ010000106.1 GCA_029254395.1 SAR86 cluster bacterium
ATGCCTTGGAATGGTTACAACTTTGAAGATTCTATTTTAATATCTGAAAAGGTAGCCAGAGAAGACAGGTTCACATCTATTCATATACAAGAAATTGTTTGTGTTGCTAGAGATACAAAACTTGGATCAGAAGAAATAACGGCTGATATCCCAAATGTAGGCGAAGGCTCTCTCAATAAACTAGATGAATGTGGGATTGTCTATGTAGGTGCTGAGGTTGCTCCAGGTGACATTTTAGTTGGAAAAATAACACCAAAAGGCGAAACTCAATTATCACCTGAAGAAAAACTTTTAAGAGCAATATTTGGCGAGAAAGCATCTGATGTGAAAGATACTTCTCAAAGATCAAGTTCCAAAGGTACAGTAATAGGCGTTGAAGTATTTACCAGAGATGGTGTTGAAAAGGATGAAAGAACTCAAGCAATAGAGCAGGATCATTTGGATCAATCTAAGAAAGATGCTGATGATGAAGCTGCTGTTGTTGAAGAGGCAACAAGGACAAGAGTATGCGACCTTTTAAAAGGCTCCAAGGCTGTAAAAGGCAATGGAATCAAAAAAGGCTCTACTATAACAATAGATATGCTCTCTGAGCTTTCTCTAAATGATGTCTTTGCCATAAGAACAGATGATGAGACATTAAACTCTGCTATCGAGCAAACAGAGAAAACTTTTAAAAAATACATTAAAGGTATTAAAGAAAGATTTGAAGAAAAAAGAGCAAAAATTATAAGAGGCCATGACTTAGCTCCTGGTGTCATAAAAATTGTTAAAGTCTACTTAGCCATCAAAAGAAGAATACAGCCTGGTGATAAAATGGCTGGGCGTCATGGTAATAAAGGAGTTATATCTGAAATAATGCCTGTAGAAGATATGCCTTATGATGAAAATGGTGATCCTGTAGACATATGTCTAAATCCACTCGGTGTTCCATCAAGAATGAATGTTGGCCAGATTCTTGAAACACATATGGGCTCTGCAGCTAAGGGTATAGGAAAGCAAATAGATTTAATGCTTAAAGATAACGCTAAGCCAGCTGAACTTAAGGACTATCTAGAGAAGCTTTATAATAAAAATGCAGCTAATAAAGAAGATATCAGCTCATTTAATAACAAGGAAATATTAGAACTTGCAAATAATTTAAGAGAAGGGCTGCCAATAGCCACGCCTGTATTTGATGGCGCTAAGGAGTCTGAAGTTAAAGATTTACTAAAGCTTGCTAAACTTCCAGAGACTGGCCAATTTACTCTATTTGATGGTAGGACAGGTAATAAATTTGAAAGACCTGTAACAGTTGGCTATATGTATATGATTAAGTTAAACCACTTAGTTGATGACAAAATGCATGCTAGATCAACTGGTTCTTACAGTCTTGTAACTCAGCAACCACTTGGTGGTAAAGCTCAGTTCGGAGGCCAAAGATTTGGTGAGATGGAAGTATGGGCGCTTGAAGCCTATGGAGCATCTTATACACTTCAAGAAATGCTCACCGTTAAATCAGATGATGTTTCTGGAAGAACTAAAATGTATAAAAATATTGTTGATGGTTCATTTGAAATGGACGCAAATATACCTGAATCCTTCAATGTACTTAGCAAAGAAATAAAATCGCTAGGTATTAACATTGAATTAGACTCAGAAAACTAGGAGATAAAATTGAGAGACTTATTAAATTTACTGAAAACTGGTCAAGAAGATTTTACTACTATATCTGCAGGGCTTGCTTCGCCTCAAGTTATCAAGTCTTGGTCGTTTGGAGAAGTTAAAAAACCCGAAACAATTAACTACAGGACTTTTAAGCCAGAAAGAGATGGCTTATTTTGTTCTAAGATATTTGGACCAATAAAAGACTACGAATGTATATGTGGAAAATACAAAAGGATGAAACACAGAGGTGTAGTCTGTGAAAAGTGCGGAGTTGAGGTTACATTAGCAAAAGTTAGAAGAGAGAGAATGGGGCACATAGACCTTGCTGCTCCAGTCGCGCACATCTGGTTTTTAAAATCTCTTCCATCTAGGATTGGATTACTTCTTAATGTTACATTACGTGAAATTGAAAGGGTCTTGTACTTTGAGAGCTATATAGTAACTGATCCCGGCCTTACTGATCTTGAAAAAGGTCAAATCCTTACTGAAGAAGAGTGGGTAGAAAGGTATGAGGAGTTTGGTGATGAGTTTTCTGCGGGTATGGGTGCTGAAGCTGTTCAAATCCTGCTTGAAGAATTGGACGTTAATGATGAGATTAGAATTATTAGAGAAGAAATTCCACAAACTAACTCAGAAACAAAATTAAAGAAATTATCAAAAAGATTAAAACTATTAGAAGCATTTAATGATTCAGGTAATAGACCTGAATGGATGATAATGAATGTGCTGCCTGTTTTACCACCAGATCTAAGGCCTTTAGTGCCGCTTGAAGGAGGAAGGTTTGCTACATCTGATCTAAATGATTTATATAGAAGGGTAATTAATAGAAATAATAGATTGAAAAGACTTTTAGAGTTAAGCGCTCCTGAAATCATTGTTAGAAATGAAAAAAGAATGCTTCAAGAGTCTGTTGATGCTTTGCTGGATAATGGAAGGCGTGGAAGAGTTATAACTGGAACCAATAAAAGACCTCTTAAATCACTTGCTGATATGATCAAGGGTAAAGGCGGAAGATTTAGACAAAACTTACTTGGTAAGCGTGTTGATTATTCAGGAAGATCAGTTATTGTTTCTGGCCCAAACCTTAAGCTTCATCAATGCGGTCTACCAAAAAAAATGGCCTTGGAATTATTCAAGCCATTTGTTTATGGCGAGCTTGAAAGAAGAGAGCTAGCTACAACAATTAAAGCAGCGAAAAAGCTTGTAGAAAGAGAGACACCTGAAGTTTGGGAAGTTCTTGAGGATGTCATTAGAGAGCATCCGGTAATGCTTAATAGGGCTCCAACACTTCACAGGCTTGGCCTTCAAGCATTTGAACCAAAGCTGATTGAGGGTAAAGCAATTCAGCTTCATCCACTGGTTTGTGTTGCATTTAATGCTGATTTTGATGGTGACCAAATGGCAGTTCATGTTCCATTGACGCTTGAAGCCCAACTAGAAGCTAGGGCATTAATGATGTCAACGAATAATATTCTATCTCCTGCAGATGGCTCACCTATTATTAATCCTACACAAGATGTTGTGCTTGGTTTGTATTATATGACTAGAGAGAATGCTAGTGCTGTCGGTAATGGAAGAGTTTTTAGTAACCCAGATGAGGTTTTAAGAGCTTATGAAACTGAAACAATTTCTATTCATTCAGCAATTAAAGTAAGAGTAAAAGATGCTGAGGGTAATACTTCTATCGAAGATACAACTGTTGGTAGAATAATTGTCTGGAGAGTCACACCAAAAGAAGTTGGATTTGAGAATATCAATAAGGTTCTTAATAAAAAACTTATATCTAAGCTCGTTGACATTTCTTACCGTAAAGCCGGCTTAAAAAGCACTGTAATATTTGCAGATCAGTTAATGTATTTAGGCTTTGATTTTTCAACAAGATCTGGCTCATCTATAGGTGTTAATGACTTTGTAATACCTGAAGAAAAAGCAGGAATAATCGATGCTTCAGAAAAAGAAGTTAAAGCTATTGAGAAGCAGTTTGACTCTGGTTTAGTTACTCGTGGTGAGAGATATAACAAGGTTATTGACATATGGTCTAGGGCTAATGAACAAGTAGCAAAAGCCATGATGGAAAAAATTAGCACAGAAACAACAGTTAGCCCTGAAGGTGAAGAGGTAGAACAATCTTCATTTAACTCTGTTTATATATATGCAGATTCTGGCGCAAGGGGATCTCCTGCTCAGATTAGACAGCTTTCTGGAATGAGGGGCCTAATGTCAAAACCTGATGGTTCTATTATTGAAACACCTATCACTGCTAACTTTAGAGAAGGACTATCTGTACTTCAGTACTTTATTTCTACTCACGGAGCTAGGAAAGGTTTGGCTGATACTGCTCTTAAAACTGCCAACTCTGGTTATTTAACAAGAAGGTTATGTGATGTGTCTATGGACTCAGTCATAAATATTGATGATTGTGGAACGCAAAATTCAATTACAGTAACCTCTATAATCGATGGCGGAGAGATTATACAAGCTCTTACAGACAGAATTCTTGGAAGAGTAATAGCGGAACCTATCAACGATAGTGACGGCAACTTATTATTTGAAGAAGGAACAATGCTAGATGAAGATGCTGTTTCGCAAATTGAGTCGTTAAATCTGTCTTCACTTCAAGTAAGATCACCAATGACATGTGAGGCATCAATCGGAGTATGCTCTAAATGTTATGGTCGAGATCTCGCAAGAGGCCATTTAGTCCATAGAGGAGAGGCTGTAGGTATTGTTGCCGCTCAGTCAATTGGAGAGCCTGGAACTCAGTTAACCATGCGTACATTCCATATTGGAGGTGCTGCATCCAGCTCATCAGAGGATAATGCTATTTTTAATAAAAATACCGGTGTTGTTAGCTTTTCTGAGGATATAAAAACAGTTACCAATAAAGATAAGCTGCAAGTTGTTGTTTCAAGGAATGCGCTATGCATAGTTGAAGACAGCCAGGGAAGAATTGTTGAGCAATATAAAGTTCCTTATGGGGCTACTTTAGAAGTCTCTAATAAAGCTAATCTTGAGCAAGGCACTAAAGTTGCATCATGGGATCCTTATACAAGACCAATTATTTCAGAAACATCAGGTAAAATTAAATTCTCTGATATTGAAGACGGAGTAACAGTTAGATCACAAACTGATGAGTTAACTGGGCTTAGTAGCGTTGAGATTATTGAAACTTCAGAAAGGCCATCTGCTGGTAAAGAATTGGTACCTTCAATTTCTATAGTAGATTCAAAAGGTAAAACAGTTCTTGTTGGGGATTACAAAGCTCCTGCAACATATACCATGCCTGCTAATGCGCTTGTTAATCTTAAAGATGGGCAAAAGCTTACAGCCGGAGAGGTATTAGCAAGAATACCTTTAGTTGCATCTAAAACTAAAGATATTACTGGTGGTTTGCCAAGAGTAGCTGACTTATTTGAGGCAAGAAAGCCCAAAGACGCAGCCGTTCTATCTGAAGAAACTGGAATCATATCTTTCGGTAAAGAAACCAAAGGAAAAGTAAGACTTGTTATTACCCCTGAGGGCTCCACTAAAAAAGCACACAATGTAGAAATGCTTATACCCAAGCACAGAACTTTGTCTGTTTTTGAGGGAGAAAGAATCACTAAGGGTGATGTTATTTCTGATGGACCTTTCAGTCCTCATGATATCTTGAGATTAAAAGGAATACCTGATTT
>JAQWXQ010000108.1 GCA_029254395.1 SAR86 cluster bacterium
CCGATTGTTCTAGGCAAATTAACGAAGGTTAAAAAAAGGAATATCTTCAATTAATTAATGTATTATGCTCAAATATTTGAGCACTTTTTTGGAGAATGCCATATGTCGAAGAAGATAATTTATACTGATAATGCACCAAAGGCTATTGGCCCATACTCACAAGGAGTTATAGCTGGAGGCTTTTTATTCATCTCTGGCCAAGTGCCAATAGATCCTAAAAACGGAGATGTTCTGAAGGAATCGATTGAAATACAAACTAATCAAGTTATAAATAACATTGAAAATATATGCAAAGAAGCTGGCCGCGGTTTATCCGATATTGTAAAAATTACTATTTATCTGACCGATCTTGGCGACTTTGCTGATGTAAATAAGGTTATGATTGAAAGGTTTGAAGAGCCTTACCCAGCTAGAGCAACAATTGAAATATCAGCACTTCCATTAGGAGTAAATGTTGAAATAGATGCTGTGGTGAATGCTAATGATTAAAAATTTGATAAGCTTAAACGATTTAAATAAAGATGAGCTAATCTCTTTATTGGACTTTGCTGAAAATTTTATTGATGCTGATGGAAAGTTTAAAAAAGATAATTTATTTCCTGATAAAACTATTGCAAACATGTTCTTTGAACCAAGCACTAGAACCAAGTGCTCCTTTGATATAGCTGCAAAAAATTTAGGTTGCTCTGTTATAGATTTTAATTCTGAGAACTCTTCTGTTTCAAAGGGGGAATCAATTTACCAAACAGTTGATGCATTATCATTAATGGGTGTAGATTTATGTGTTCTAAGACATGCTGATTCAGTAATATCAGAACTCGCTGAATACTTGCCAGAAATGGTTTTTATTAATGCTGGAGAGGGTTCTATTTCACATCCAACCCAAACATTAATTGACCTTATGACAATAAGGCAGCTTAAAGGCTCCATTGATAATCTTAAGATATCAATAGTAGGCGACTTAGATCATTCAAGGGTTGTGAAATCATTTGTTGAAGGAGTTTCTAACTTTTCTATTGAGTCCCTAACTTTTTCTGGTCATCCTAGCATGTGCACAAACTACATGGATCCAGTTATTGGGTCATATGAACCCAATCTAGATCTAGCAGTTGCTGATGCTGACGTTGTAATGGCCTTAAGAATTCAGCACGAGAGATTTGAAAGCGATCTAAGCCTTGATCTTGATGAATACAAGCATTTATATCAACTTACTACAGAGAGAGTTTCTATGGCTAGAGGCGACGCTATTATTATGCACCCAGGACCTGTAAACATGGATATTGAGATATCAGAAACAGCCTATCAATCAGAGAATTCGGTAATTAGAAACCAAGTTGCCAATGGTGTCGCTATGAGAATGGCAGTCTTAGCTAGATTTTTGAGCCAGTAAAACTTTATTTACTGTATCCACTATAGCAATTGTATTTTGGTCAATTTCAATATTTACAACATCATTAAGATCTAGCTTACTGATGTTGGTAATTTTAAGTGTCTCCGGTATCAGGTGTATATAAAAGCAATTATTAATGACCTCACCTATAGTAAGACTGCATCCATTGATACCAATATATCCTTTTTCTATAAGGTACGGCGAGTACTTGTCAGAAATTTCTATAAACATGTCTTTGGTATTCTCTCTTACTTGAGTTTCTATGACTTTGCCTGTGCAGTGAATATGTCCAGACATCAAATGTCCTCCAATTTCAGAGGAGGCTTTGATAGATCTTTCTAAATTTACTTTATCTCCAGCAACCATTTTAGAAAAATTTGTTCTGCTGATCGTTTCGCCAATAACATCAAATTTAAGTGCTTTATTTCCATTATCTTTAGAAGTCAAACAAACACCATCTACAGAGATACTAGCGCCGCCTTGTAAGTTTTTATTAAAGCCATCAGGGCAGAGAACCTCTATGCTTAAGATATCTTCATGATTTATGACTTTAGAAATTTCACCAGTGCACTCAACTATCCCAGAAAACATTTTATGCGCCCCAAAGCTCTCTATAATTCTGAAGATCTTTTAAATATTGCTGATATTCATTACTGTTATTAGCAAATGAAATGAGCGTATCCAAGTTGATTATTGAAATAACAGATACGCCATAAGTGACTTCTAGTTGATTTCTTGCAGAAAGGTTGGAACTTCCTTTTTCTTGCCTATCCAGGCCAATAACAAAAAATTTAGGCACTGCCCCATTCTCTTTAATAATTTCTATAGACTCTTTTGCAGCAGTTCCTGCCGACAAAACATCATCAATTATAAGAATATTACCACTTGGATTAGGGCCTATTATGTTCCCACCTTCTCCATGATCTTTAACTTCTTTTCTATTAAAAGATAATGGGTATTCAATTCCATTCTGGCTAAAGTGCATCGCTACAATTGAACCTATAAATATTCCTTTGTATGCTGGGCCATAGATGCTATCAAAATCTAAATCTTTTTCTTTAATCGCCTCCGTATAGCACCAGGCAAGTTCAGATATGCTCCCACCATTCAGCATTTTTGCAGCATTGAAAAAATATGGGCTTTTCCTACCTGATTTTAGAGTGAAATCACCAAACTCTAATGCCTCAGTTGATAGTGCTATTTTTAGAAATTTTTCTTGATAGGCCTTCACTGCTCTAGGCTAGCTTTCTGTAGAGCTATTAACTCCTCAATTGCGTTACTGCCTACTTCAATCATTTTAGACAATTGATCTTTAGTAAAAGGATTTTCTTCACCAGTCCCCTGGATTTCGATTAGGTTTAAGTCATCAGTCATCACTAGATTAAGATCTGTCTCTGCAGAGCTATCTTCAATGTAATCTAGATCTAGAATCACTTCATTATTAAGAATGCCAAGCGAGACTGCGGCAACAAAAGACTTTATAGCTCGATTATCATTATGATGATTTTTTAAGGCTAAGAAAAGTGCAATACATCCGCCAGTAATAGAAGCAGTTCTAGTCCCACCATCTGCCTGGATAACATCACAGTCAATATTTATAGTTTTACCTTTGATATATTTTAAGTTAACTGCTTGCCTTAAAGAGCGGCCAATTAATCTTTGAATTTCTTGAGTCCTACCGCTTTGTTTGCCTCTAGCAGCCTCTCTGCCCATCCTCTCGTTGGTTGATCTTGGAAGCATCCCATACTCTGCTGTAACCCAGCCCTCTTCACTATTCCTCATCCATCTAGGAACTTTATTTTCAATAGTCGCCGTACAGATAACTTTTGTGTTTCCAAACGATATAAGGACAGAACCTTCAGCATGAATATTTACATTAGTTTCTATTTTTATTTCACGAAGCTGACTTGGTTCTCTATTGCTATGTCTTGTCATATTTTGTCTGTTTAACTTAATTGATCTTTAACAATTTTGCTTACTAAGCCCATATCAGCAGAGCCAGATAATGCATTTTTTAATAAACCCATAACTTTTCCAATGTCTTGCATAGAAGATGCTTCAGATGAAGAAATAGCCTCACGAACTTTTAATACAATCTCATCTTCACTTAGCTGTTCAGGTTTATATTTATTTAAAACATCTACCTCAGAAAGTTCTTTCGCAACAAGGTCATCCCTTCCACCTTTGTTAAATTGCTCAATAGAATCATTCCTTTGTTTGATCATTTTATTAATAATTTGAAGAGCCTTAGCATCATCCACCACTTCTCTGGTGTCTATTTCAAATTTTTGGACTTCGGATAGAAACATTCGAATGGTGTCTCTAACCAAAACATTTTTATCAAGCATAGCTTGCTTGAGATCGGACTTGATATCTGAAAGTAAAGACAAGATTATCTAAATCTTGATCTAGAAAATGAAAACTTTCTATTAGACTTTCTTGCTCTTTTTACAGCAGCTGCCATTAGACGTTTTCTTTTTTCAGTTGGTTTCTCATAAAATTCTCTAGCTCTTATTTCAGGAACAATAGCTGCTTTTTCACAAGCGCGTTTAAATTTTCTTAAACCAATATCAAAGTGTTCTGTTTCTTTTATAATAATTGAAGGCATAATAAGTTCGCTAGTTTAGGCTTTAATTAGATAATTTGCAAAACATTTTTATGAAAACTTTAGGTATTGAAACATCATGTGACGAAACAGCTATTGCTGTATATGATTCCGTTGAGGGCATTATAGGTGAATCTGTGTTTAGTCAGATAAAAATGCATGCAGAATATGGCGGGGTAGTTCCCGAGCTTGCTTCAAGAGATCACTGTAAAAAAATAATTCAGGTATTTAAAGATGCTACAAAATCTGTTGATCTGAAATCAATAGATCAAATAGCATATACCGCTGGCCCTGGTTTATTGGGCGCACTATTGATTGGTGAAAGTTTTGCTAAAGGGCTTGCGCTATCTTTAAATATTCCTCTAATACCTGTAAATCATCTTGAGGGGCATTTAGTCTCTCCTAGTATGGAATTTAAAGACATTAAACCTCCTTACATTTGCTTATTAGTTAGCGGAGGCCATAGCATGATAGTGGATGTAAAGGCTATGGGTGAATATGAAATATTAGGCCAATCGGTTGATGATGCTATTGGCGAGGCTTTTGATAAGGTTGGCAAGTTATTGGATTTACCTTATCCGGGCGGCCCGCATATTGAAAAAATTGCACAAAACGGCAACCCCTTTGCTTATGACTTTCCAAGACCAATGATGCATAGTAATAATTTAGATTTAAGTTTTAGTGGTTTAAAAACAGCGGTTTTATATAAAGTAAAAGAAATAAATCTTATCGATAAACAAACTAAAGCAGACATCGCAGCCTCTTTTCAACAAGCTGCCATTGACGTACTTAATAAAAAAATAATAAAAACAATTAGTCAAACTGGAAGAGAGAATATAATAATCGCAGGAGGGGTTGCTGCTAATAAGAAACTTCGCTCATCTATCAAAGAGCTTGAGCTTAAAATGGGCGTTAATGTTTATTATCCTGATCTTAAATATTGTGGAGATAATGGAGCAATGATTTCATTTTTAGGCGCATTAAGATCTAGAGCTGAAGTAAATCCCCTCAGGTCTCATGTAAGAGCAAGATGGCCATTAACGGAATTATCAAAATGAAAGATATTATTTATATAAAGGATTTAAGAATAAAAACTATTATTGGAATATTTGATTGGGAGAGAAAAGTAAAACAAGAAGTCAGTATTGATATGGAGTTCCCATTTGACTGTAAAAAAGCTGCTGCATCCGATTCGATAGATGATGCTTTAGATTATAAAGTCATCACAAAAGCAGTAATCAAGTTTGTTGAAGAGTCCTCTTTTCAACTCCAAGAATCTCTAGCAGAAGGAATAGCGACTTTGATTAAAGATAACTTTGAGGTTGAATCATTGAAATTAAGAATATCCAAACCTGGAGCGCTAAGAGGCGCCAAAGATGTTGGATTAGTAATTTATAGATAATGAAATACTTTCTTTCATTAGGCAGCAATGTAAACGCAAAAGAAAATATTGATTTTGCATTAAGCGAACTAAATCTGGTTCTTAGCTCAGTTATCTCATCAACAATTCATCAGACACCATCAGTGGGCTTTGAAGGTGATGACTTTCTCAATTTAGTTGTAAGCGGGGATTCTGAATGTGAATTTGATGAGCTTAATAAAAAACTTAAAGATATTGAAGATAGATCTGGAAGAGATAGGAATAAACCAAAGTTTAGTTCTAGGTCTTTAGATATTGACATTGTTCTTCAATTAGATGGCGATCAAATCCTATTCGAAAGCGATGAGATTTCTAAATACACCTTTGTTTCATTGCCTCTAAAAGAGATTATTTAAAATTCTTTTCAACAATTGACCAAGCGCCTTCTGATAAAGGATAAACCTTCATACCCCTATCTTCAGCATGCTTGCTGGCTGCTGTTCCATCTCTGACCCTGCCTAGTATTCCTTGACAGATAGCAGCAACCTTGAAAATATTAAAAGCCATATAGAATTCCCAGTTTGACGATAAATCTTTTCCAGTTGCTTCTGAGTACATATCGCGATACTCCATTTCATTGGGTATCCCTAATTCTTTTAACTTAGGATAGTCGTAGTACATTGGCTCCGTGCGCCATGTTAGACAATGATAACTAAAATCAGCTACAGGGTGCCCAAGAGTAGATAGCTCCCAATCTAAAACTCCAATTACATCATTGTTTTTATAAATCATGTTATCTAGTCTAAAATCTCCATGTACTATAGAAGTTTCATCATCATTTGGGATATTCTCTGGCAACCACTTAATAAGATTATTCATAGCATCGATATTATCTGTTTCTGATGCTTTGTATTGACGAGACCATCTTGCAATCTGCCTTGAAACATAATTTCCTGGCTTACCATAATCACCTAGACCAGCTTTTTTATAATCAACACTATGCAGTGCTGCAAGTGTTTTATTTTTATTGGTATAAATTTTTATTCTATCTTCCTTTGTTAAGGAAGGGAGCAATGGATTCCAGTAAATATCACCATCGAGAAAGTCCATTACAAAAAAAGCAGTTCCAGCAATACTTTCATCTTCACACAGACCATATGTTTTAGGCACAGGAACATCTGTTTCATATAATGCTGAAATAACTTTATATTCCCTATCAACAGCATGGGCTGATGGAAGCAACTTTCCTGGAGGCTTTCTTCTTAATACTAAACTTTTAGTGTCTGTAATTATTTTATAAGTTGGATTTGATTGGCCACCTTTAAACTGTTCAATGCTTTTAATCTTACCAGCCCCTTCAACATGGGCATCAATCCATGGCTGGAGATTTTTTTTACTAATTTTTAAATTTTCTGCCACCTGTTTGGTGCCTGAAAAAATTTCGTCGTAATTTTCGATATCATGTGTCATATTAGCGATCTTCCTCCATCAACCTTAATGGTCTGGCCTGTAATATATTTAGCTTTCACCAAAAACTTAACAGCATTAGCTATATCTTTTTCAGATCCCATTCGCTTAAGCGGGATATTTTCTATAACACTAGCTTTTTTCTCATCGCTCCATGAAATATCAGGTGGCTCAAGCATGGCTCCTGGAGCTATAGCATTCACATTTATGTTTGGAGCAAGCTCTCTTGCTAAACTCTTTGTAATTGATTGTAAGCCACCTTTTGCAGCGGCATAAACAGAGAAATTTGCAACGCCTTTAGTTAAATTTGTATCGGTTATATTAATAATACTGCCATTGTTATTAGCTATTATTTCATGAAGACCTTTTATTAAAAATAATGGCCCTTTAAGGTTAGAGCCAACGAGACTATCCCAATCATTTAAAGATGCATCTTTTATTGGAGTAGGGTAAAAAGCTGATGCATTATTTACTAAAACATCTAAGGTGCTAAACATAGACCTACTGTTAATAATTAATCTTTCTATATCTTCATCAATATCCAAGTTAGCTTGAATAATTTTTGCAGAATTTGGATTTACTTTATTTATATCGTTTTGTAATTTTTCAGCATCTTGTTTAGAGGAATTATAGTGAATGATGACATTCCAGCCCATATCAGAAAAAGTTAAGGCAATTTCCTTACCTATTCTTTTTGCAGCGCCTGTTATTAAAATTGTTTTATTCATAGAACCTCATAAGAATTTCATTGTACATATTATCTTTCTTCTCTTGTATCTTTCCAGGTTCAATATCTTTTAAATTTGAAAAGTCTATCTCACAAACATTAGCCATGATTTCCTTAATTAAATTTTTAGAGTCTGTTAAGCACTCAACAACCAGTAGTCTATTAATTAAGTCTTTATTTCGAGACATATTGATTTCTTGAATTATTTTATTTAAATCACCAATATCAACATCTTTAGTAATTTTTTTAAGCAACCCTAATAGGTTCACTGCATGGGTAAAATTATTAGGAACAGGAAGAACATTGCTAAGTGGAAAGTTATTATTATGCTGAAGCTCTGCCCATTTGATATCTGGCGCATCTGCGATGCCGCAGTTTGGGTTTGAAAGATTGGGCATAAAAAATTTATATATATCTAAGCTAATCATTTGCTTAAAAAAAGCTGTTGAATTTTTAGATAACAACGCCTTGTAAATCTCTGACCAAAATCGATCGGAGGAAAGTTTCTCAATTTCACCTGAATTTGCAATTTTTTTTACAATTTTTTTTGTATCTTCAGAGATAGTGAACTGTTCTAAATGCTCATATGAATGAAATCTAGCCAGACGCAATGATCTTAGAGGGTCTTCTATGAAGGCATTTGAGACATGCCTAAAAACTTTTCTAGTTAAATCGCCTCTTCCATCAAATGGGTCAATAATATTTCCATGCTTGTCCTGAGCAATAGCGTTTATTGTTAAATCTCTTCTAGACAAATCTTGCTCCAATGTAACCTCTTTTCCAAAAAAGAAGTTAAAACCTTTATACCCATAACCAGTTTTTTTTTCTGTTCTAGCTAGCGCATATTCTTCATTGGTTTTCGGATGTAAAAATACAGGGAAATCCTTACCAATTGGTTTAAAGCCTTTATCCATCATTTCTTCCGGAGAGCTTCCAACAACAACCCAGTCACTATCATTAGGCGCTTTACCCAACAAAGAATCTCTTATTGCACCACCTACTTTATAGATTTTCATTATTATTGACTGAGTATAATTTTTTATTTTCTAGCTTTATAGCAGTTAAGTCGCCACCCCATACACAGCCAGTATCTAAACCAATTATATGGTTTAAATCAGTTTTACCCTTAAGCGCTGCCCAGTGCCCAAATAAAATATACTCATTTGCTCCTAAATTTTTTTCAGTAAGATCAAACCATCTTATTAGTTCACCAGCCTCATTTAAACCTTTAGTCTTCAATTCCAATGCACCATTACTAAATAAAAATCGCATACGAGTAAAATAATTAATAATTAACCTATTGCGTTCATGTCCCTTCAAGTCATTGCTCCAAAGGTTAGGGTAATCACCCCACATATTGCTTAAGATGCTTTTAGGATTATGTATAAGTTCATTTGAGATTTCATTAGAGTATTTTCTTGCCTCATCAAACGTCCATATTGGAGGAATACCAGCATGCGTTATATAAAAAATTTCTTTAGATTCATCTATAGAGATAGATTTCATTAAGGGACATGATTTTAGCCATAAATATATTGAATCTAATTGATCACATTCTAAAATTTGCTGAAGGCAATTATCACTACCTTTGCTTTCTATAAGATGCATTAAATATAAGTCATGATTTCCTAGAACAGCACTAACACTATTAGGGTTTGATAAGCAGAAATCTAACACCTTAAGGGAATCATTTCCTCTATTCACCATATCACCTGCAAAAATAATATGATCTTTAGTTGGAGAAAAATCGATTATTGATAGCAATTCATTGAGCTGTTCGTAGCAACCCTGAACATCTCCTATTACAAAATGCGACATTCTATTTTTCTAAGTTCAACGCTATATTGACAAAATCTTGAATGCTTAAATCCTCAGCTCTTGCAGAGGGGTCTAGTTGCAGTGAGGACCAATCAATATTTAATTTTTTTAAATTATTTTTTATATTTTTGCGTCTTGTCGAAAATGACATATCAATAATATCAAATAGATTATTTTTATTTTTGGGCATTATAAAGTCGTTCATGACTGGAGTAAGTCTTATAAAGCTTGAGTCAACCTTTGGTTTTATATCAAAGGATTCAGGTGGAACATCGAATAGTTTTTGGCTATTAAAAAACAAACCAATCTTAATAGATAGCTTGCCCCAATTTTTACTTGAAGACGCACCACAAATTTTTTCAGCAACTTCTTTCTGCACTAGAAAGTGCATATCCTTTATGTGATCACTTAGTTCTAATAATCTAATAATTATTTGTGTTGAAATATTATATGGAAGATTGCCTATGATTCTGTAGTGACTATTTTTTATGAATTCAAGATCAGCTTTCATAATGTCACCACATAAAAAATTTATATTGCCTACTTCCCTCATTTTTTTTTCTAAAAACTCTATATTTGCTGGATCAATATCCATTGCTGTTACTTCAACGCCATCTTTAATAACCACATTTGTTAGAGCCCCCATACCAGGTCCAATCTCAAAAATCTTATCATCCTTAGATACATTTATAGCTTCACCCATCTCGAATAAGATAGCTGGGTCTTTTAAATAGTTTTGACCAAACTGTCGCCTTTTTTTTCTATCGATCATTAGACCAATCTCTGAGCTCTTTTAAATGCTTCAATTAGTGATGATGGGTCAGCATTTCCAGTGCCTGCAATGTCCAAAGCAACTCCATGATCTACAGAGGTTCGTATAATAGGAACACCCAAAGTAATATTGATGGAGCTTCCAAAGCTTAACGCTTTCAATACTGGAAGGGCCTGGTCGTGATACATTGCAAAATATGCATCGGTTTGCGCAAGATTTTTTTTTGTAAATGCAGTGTCTGCTGAAACTGGGTCAGATATATTGATGCCTTTTGCTCTAAGTTCTTTAGCTAGTGGATATAAAATCTCTGTTTCCTCCACCCCGATCTTTCCTCCTTCGCCAGCATGTGGGTTTAAGCCAAGCATTTTTATTTTAGGTTTAGAGATACCAAACTTGCTCTTTAGCTCCTTATTTAGAATTTCGATCTTGGTCTTAAGTGTCTTTGTATTTATAGATGCAGCAACATCTTTCAAGGGTATATGAGTGGTTGCCAATGCAACCTTAATTCTGTTTGATGCTAGCAACATTAAAACATCATCACTGTTTGTGAGCTCCTGAATCCTTTCTGTATGACCGGTAAAATCTTTTTCTACTTTAATAATATTCTCTTTACTTAATGGGCCAGTTACAAGCGCAGTATTTTTGTCGTCTAGGGCAAGCTTAATTCCATGATCAAGATTTTTTAAAGTATAGGATGCATTAGCCTTGAATAGCTTTCCTGGAGTATGGTTTTTGCATTTACTGAGAGTAATAGTTTTTATTTGAGCGCGCTTGTTTTGGCGAATTAAATTATCTTCACAAGCCTTCACTACAGTAATTTTTCTTTTTAAGAGTTTTGCTCTATTGATTAGCAGCAGGGGGTCTGCAAGCACAATGATAGGAAGTTTTATTTTTTCCCAAAAGTCAGATGTCGCCAGTTGAATTATTAAATCAATCCCAATTCCAGATGGTTCTCCAGGAGAATATATTAATCTCTTCAATCTAAATCTTTTATTTCAACAAAAGCTTCCGCTCTCATAGACCTTAAAGTATTTTCAAGCTCTTCATCATACTTTCTAGAATAAAGAATATTGAAGGCCCTATTTTCAATTGCCTCATTAGTCATATCTTTATTTCTTTGATCCAAGAGCTCTAAAAAATGAAACCCAAACTCAGTTTGAAAAACCTCAGATACAACCCCTTCTTCTATTGTTGTAAAAGTTGCTTCAAATTCTGCTGCTGTTATGCCTTTACCCATCCAGTCTAGCTCTCCACCTTTTTGTGCTGACCCTGGATCTTCAGAAAATTCCTTAGCAAGTGTGCTGAAATCTTCGCCATTTATAACTCTTTTTCTTATGTCAATTAGCTCGAGCTCTGAAGCCTCTTCATTTCTAATCTCAGATGGCATTAATAGAATATGTCTTACAAGCCACTGATCTTCATATTGAACAAAATCACCTCTTTTTTCTTCCACTTTTAAAATATGCAATCCCGCTCCACTTTTAAGAGGCGAAGAGACTTGACCAACATCAACTCCTTCTAGACCTTCAGCAAAGAGAGAAGGCATATCAGACTTCTTACGCCAATTCATTAAGCCTCCCTCGGAGGCATTTGAGCTTATAGAAAATTCTTTAGCCAGCACCTCAAAATCAAGACCGGTATTAATTTTTTCTAAAACTTCGCTTGCTTCGTTTGATGTTTTTACTAATATTTGTCTAACAAGCAGCTCAGGCTCAAGCTGCTTAAGAGATTCATCTGTTGCTAGAAATGCTTCAAATTCTTTATCAGTAATATTTATAGAAGAACCAACACGACCTCTTTGCACTCTTTGAACAGTCATTTCTTTTTTAATATTATTTCTAAGTCTTTGATAAGACTCACCTTCACCATCTAAATATAAAATGAAATCTTCTAATGACATTCCATTATTTGATGCAATACGGGCAACAGTAGCATTTAATTCAGCATCGCTAATCCTTACCCCAGCTCTTTCAGCCATCTGAAGCTGAAGCTCCTCTACCACGAGCTTTTCAATCGTCTGTTCTCTAAGAACATTTATTGCAGGTTTAGGTATATTTTGAGCATCATATCTCTTAATAATTTCTTCTAATGCAATATCTATTTGAGACTCCATTAAAATCCCATCATCGACAATCACTGCTATTCTGTCTAATGTCTCAATTTTTGAAATAGAAGGTATTGAAACTAAGGCTGTAAAAAGGAATATTATTTTTTTCATAGTAGATTAGTAATTTAGAAGTGAATTATTAAACAATCTGCTTATTTTATCAAAGGATGAATTAAACCCCTTTAATTCAAAGCTTAAATTTATCCTACTCTTGTTTTCAATATCTATAATATTATTCCAAGCATCATTTAGATATAGGTAATCAACCTCATTATTTAAACCAACATACCTTGATAATTCTTTATCTGAGTATGTAAGCTGAATTCCAATACAGCAATTCTGAAAGCCAAGGCCAAATAAGCTTTCAATGCTCATATCTGTTTCATGATCTCTTTTAACCTTAGCTATTATATTTAAACTTTTATTGAGGTTGATTCGCGCAAACACCTCAGAGTAATCCATTGGTACGTTAAAGTTTCCAGCCATTCTTCTGTATCTCCTTGAATAACCGTAGGACCCATACTTATTGCTCGTTTTTAAGTTTGCCCCTCCTAATAAAATAGAATCATTTTTTTTATTGAGGCCACTGTACATCATCAACATTGTATTTTTCTTTGGCATATAGCTTGCCATTAAAACTATTGGCTCTGCATTCATACTCTTCATCATTGAGTTACTAGTCATCATCTGCGAACTCATATCAGTCTGGCCCATCATTGGATTAACCCATACACGCCTATCTTTAAGGTAAATCTTTTTTGATATATCAAATCTAAATTTATCCATACCCATTTTTTTTGTTTTATAGGTAATTCCTAGAGTGTAAAATTTTTGATCTCCGATCCTATCTAATCCAGAAAATCTTGAATTGTTGAAGAGTTGATTGTTTGGTGATATTTCCTCAGTGTCAAAGATAGGATTCATAGATTGATCTTTATAACCCACATACCCCAATGCAAGTTTAGGCTCTAAAATTTTAGTTAATCCATTTTCTTTTTTATAAAAAGTTGATTTAGCCAGAAGATGAATATTCGGAACAGAAACATCTTTTGCCTGACTATCCCGATTAACTAAATTATATGAAATATTTTGTATACCAACTTTTGATGTGATACTAAGGTTTTGAAAGCTTGTTTGATTTGTTATTAAAGCTTCTGCAAATACTCGTGATCCCTCATCTGGATTATCATTTAAAAAAAGGTATTTCCCCATAACTTGATATCCGTTAAACCCATGCGTCTTATTAGCTGAATATTTAGAATAATTAACTCTATATTTAAATTTAAAATTATCTATAGATTTATGATACTGAACATCTATCTCTGGTGATTTTGAGTAACCATTGGTTAGAAGAGGGTTCAGGCTTTGATATGCCAAATGGTTTACGGCGAGGCTTACATTTTTAAAATAGCTCTGAAAAGTAATACTTTGTATCAAATTTTCTGCTCTTTGATTGCCTAAGGCCACTATATCGCCCGGGACATCTCTCAAAACTGTTGAATCAGACGCTTTTGACCATTCAAATGCAATATTGCTCGAACTCCCAATTCTAAAGGTATCATTAAAAGCATATGCCCATCTATCTGCTTCTGGAGAATTAAACTCTTTTGAATACTCCTTGTCTTTATTTAGATAAAGAAAGTCTAAATTTCCTAAAGTATTTGCCTGTCCATGTATATATCTAGCATTGAATTCAAGCCCCATGCCTCTTTTTGAAATTAATCTTGGGGCCACAGTGTAATCAGATTTTTCTGAAGAAACTTTAAAGTAGGGCGCAAGAAAGTCCATGCCATCAGAGGAGTAAGATAGAGAGGGCTCTAAAAATCCTGACATACGACCTGAAGAAGTTGCAAACGGTATAGCTGGAAGTATTAAAACTTTTTGATTAAATAACTCCAAGGAAACGTTCTTAGCAATTCCTCTTTTTGTCTCATTGTTGAGTAAGATATTTTTAGCCTTTAGAACCCATCCATGCTTTGGCTCACTACATGAGGTTATAGATGCATTAGACATTTTAATATTTTTAGATACATCTCCATCCAGCATATCAAAAGATATCAAAAGAGATCTATCAGATAAAAACATGCTTCCATTTTTTAGAGATACACTTTGGTTATTCCGATTAAATGAACCTTTTTTTGCCCCAAATAGTAAACTCTCTAATCGAATAATCCCCTTATTATTAAAAGAAATAAGATCCTTATTTCTATCAATATTTGCACTCCCAGCTTTAAGAACCCCCCCATCAAAATCAATCACTACACTGCCATCTAAGATAAGTTTATTGTCTTTTGTTATCTCAAATTCGTCTGATTGAATATCTAAGTTCTTGTTATCTTTAACCACTCCAAGATCAGGGTTATAGATTAAACATGATAGCTGAGGATCATTTGAGTTTTTTAATTCGGAATTAATATCAGCAGTTAGACTATTAGAATGCAAAAATAAAATAGCAAGTGTTAGCAAAGTCTTGTGTATTATTTTCATTAAAATAGTTTTTCCATAAACTTAGATAGAATTTTTATATAAAAGTTCTTTTTTTAAGATTTTAATGCATCTTCCAATTGGTCGAGGTGGTCTTTTCCAAAGAATATTTCATTTGCATATATAAATGTTGGAATTCCAAACACGCCCTTATCTACAGCATTCTGAGTATTTTGAATAAGCTCATCTTTGCATACCTGAGATGAGATAATTTCTTTAATTCCAAATTCATCAAGCCCATCTATTTTTAAAGTTTCAAAAAAAGTATCTTCATCAGCCATATTTATATTTTTCTCCCAAACAGCTGAAAAAATAGATTCCAAGTATTCATCAAAAACATCTAACTCTTTTGCAGCTATTGCACCACGCTGAATAGCCACGGTCTTCATTGGAAAATTTGAATTAAACTTGAAATCCACGAGCTTATGCTTCTTGATAAATCTTTCCATTTCAATCATCTGATACTTCATCTTGCTTTCAACATCAGAGAAAGCAACAAAAGGTGGTTTGTTATTTGTTAGATGCATGATGCCACCAAGCAAGCATGGAATATAATTGAATACAGCACCTGTTCTCGATTCAAATTCAGGAATAATTTTATGAACGAAATATGCATTAGGGCTTGCAACGTCAAAGATAAAGTCTACTTTCATTTTTACCTACAATTTTGTAAAGTGGAATAAAATAATTTAACACTTTTATGAAAGATTTATCAAAGTTTTCAGCGGTAATTATAGGCGCTGGAGATGCCACAGGCTCGGCAATTACAAAAAAGTTTGCATCAGAGGGATATAATGTATGCCCTGTTAGAAGGCCATCAAGCATTTCAAAACTAGACATGCTATGTGATGAAATTAATCAATCCGGTGGTCATGCCAAGGGTTTCGGCGTAGATGCTAGAAACGAAGATGAAATTATTAATCTTTTTAAAGAAATAGAGACTTCGATAGCTCCTATAGATGTTGTTATTTTTAATCCAGGTGCAAATGTTTACTTCCCAATAGAAGAAACAACCTCAAGGGTATATCGTAAAGTATGGGAAATGGCGGCCTTTGCTGGGTTTCTAACAGGAAGAGAAGCTGCAAAATATATGAAGAAAAGAGGGCACGGTAGTATTTTTTTTACAGGTGCAACAGCATCGCTTAGAGGAAGTTCAGGCTTTTCTGCATTTGCAGGAGCTAAGTTTGCTCTGAGAGCGCTATCCCAAAGCATGGCAAGAGAACTTGGCCCAGAGGGAATTCATGTTGCTCACTTTATAATTGATGGAGCGATAGATACACAATTCATTAAAGAGATGTTTCCAGATATATATGCTCTTAAGGAGAAAGATGGCATCCTTAAGCCGAAAATGATTGCAGAAAATTATTGGAATATTCATTCTCAGCATAGAAGTGCTTGGACTCATGAGCTAGACTTAAGGCCATATATGGAAAAATTTTAGTAATTCAATTCAATTTTTAAAAGGAAAAAAATGAGCTTAAAAGATAAAGTAATATTTATGTCAGGTGGAAGTAGGGGTATAGGCCTCGCAATGGCTAAAAAAGCAGCCAAAGATGGCGCTAAGATAGTAGTTGCTGCTAAAACATCAGAACCTCATCCTAAACTTCCAGGAACAATTTTTACTGCAGCAGAAGAAATTATTGAGGCGGGCGGAGACGCTCTTCCTGTCGTATGCGATATAAGAAATGAAGATAATGTCAGGGATGTTATAAATCAAGCAGTAGAGCATTTCGGAGGTATAGATGTATGTATTAACAATGCATCCGCCATTCAACTAACAAATGTAACAGATACTGCAATGAAGCGTTATGATCTTATGCATCAGATCAATGGCCGTGGAACCTATATGGTAAGCAAATATTGCCTTCCACATCTAATGAAAGCAGATAATCCGCATATACTAAACTTGTCACCACCATTAGATATGAGCCCTAAATGGTTCTCAGGCACCGTTGCTTACACCATGGCAAAATACACGATGAGTATGTGTGTTCTGGGTATGGCTGAAGAGTTCAAAGAGTTTGGCATTGCCGTTAACGCTCTATGGCCAAGAACTGCTATAGCAACAGCTGCAGTTCAAAATCACCTAGGTGGAGATGAGATCATGAGATTGTCAAGAAATGTAGACATTATGGCTGATGCGGCCTATGAGATTCTTACAAAGAGTTCAAAAGAGTTTACTGGAAACTTTTGTATAGATGATTTAATTCTGCATGATGCAGGCATTAAAGATTTTACAAAATATGCAAATGTTCCATTTGCTGAATTAATGCCAGACTTTTTCGTCCCTGATGATACGCCAGTACCAGATGATGTCAAAAATAGTTAATTGAATCAAGATAAGCTAAAAAATATAACAAACAAGCTTGGGTATGTTGCCACTGAGATAGAGGCATTAAAGCTTGAAGCTAGTGGAAGAGAGTATTATCGTCTGCATTTAAATAATAAAGAATCATTGGTTTTATGTTATTTGGATCCAGCTCTCGGAAGCCATAAGAAATTTGTAAGACTTTCAGAATTTTTGCAGAGAGAGAATATACCATCACCAAAAATCATCTCACATGATCCGGAGGTAGGTGTAACAGTTCAGCAAGACCTTGGTGATGAAGCATTAATAGACATCGACATGTCTAAGGAAGCCAACCTAGATGTGTTAGATGATGCAATATCAATTCTTCCAAAACTACAGCAAGCTATGATCCCTCAATTGTCTTCGCTTGACTCATCTTTATTATCAAATCAAATGGATATGATGAAAGAGTTTTTCCTAGATCGCTTTCTTAAAATATCTTTAGAATCAGAGCTTGATGATCTTCGCGATGAAGCTCTTGAAAAGCTTGAAGATCAGCCATGGATGAACTGTCACTTTGATTTTGAAAGAAGAAATCTTCACTACAACAAAGATAAGCAGTTATGCGTTATTGATTTCCAAGACTTAACTCATGGACCAATTGGAATAGACTTAGCAGGAATATTTATAGATCATTATTACCCAATACACAAAAAAGAAATTCTTAATAAATTAGCTCTTTATAATAAAATATCAAACCTAAATGTGAGCAGTCTCGATACCTATGAATGGCTTAGGTGGGGAGGAATTCAAAGAGGGATGAGAATTCTTGGAACATTACCTTATATATATTTCAATTCTGGCAGATCATATAGACTTAAAGATCTTCCTCAAATACTAGATAATTTTATAGAGATCTTGCCAAATCATTATGCTTCTTTAAAAAGTGAATTAAGAAATAATGTTAAACCAGAAATGGTAAACAGGATTAATAAGTTATGAAGGCAATGATTCTTGCTGCTGGACTCGGAAAAAGGTTAAGACCCCTTACCAATACTGTCCCTAAACCTAATTTAATGGTTGGAGGAAAATCGCTTATACAAAGAAATATAGAAAAATTAGTAAATTCTGGTTTTGAAGAAATTGTCATAAATACCTCTCATCTAGGTGAGAAAATCAAAGGGCATGTTTTAGAAAAATTTCCTGACACAAAAATAGCTTTTTCTGAAGAAACAGAACCTCTTGGAACAGGTGGAGGAGTTAAGAAGGCGCTCAATTTATTAGGCAAAGAACCCTTCCTTCTTTTAAATGCAGATATTTATCATTCAATAAATCTAAAAGATATTCATCAACATGTTGAATTAGCACACATTATTGGAGTGCCTAACCCTAAGCACAACCCGAATGGTGATTTCTCGCTAAATGGCACAAAAGTATCTATTAATGAAACTTCAAATGATTTTACTTGGAGCGGCATCTCAATAATCAATCCAAGTATTTTCAATAATACAGACAATCTGATTGCCCCATATAGCATCTGGGGATCTGTACTAAAAAAATATATACAAGATCAAAAAATAACAGCAGAAATATCCCATAAGACATGGATAGATACCGGAACTATTGATCGCCTAGGCCTTGCCAATAAATCATTTAAAGAAGAGAATTAAAGTATGGATAAAAAAAATATAATTGCACCATCCATTTTAGCTTCAAATTTCGCAACACTTGGCGAAGAGGTAAAAAATGTTCTTAAGGCAGGCGCAGACTGGATTCATTTTGATGTAATGGACAACCACTATGTTCCCAATTTAACTATAGGCCCAATGGTGTGCAAGTCGCTCCGAGACTATGGTGTTAAAGAGTTTATAGATGTTCACTTAATGATTGATCCTGTAGATGATCTCGCTCAAGATTTTATTAAAGCAGGCGCAGACTTGATCAGTTTTCATCCTGAGGCATCAAAGCATGTCCATAGATCTATAAGCGCAATAAAAGAATCAGGTTGCAAGGCCGGACTTGTTTTTAATCCAGCAACCCCCTTAAATATTCTTGAAAATGTTTTAGAAGATTTAGATCTTGTATTAATTATGAGTGTAAATCCTGGTTTTGGTGGCCAGTCCTTCATCCATAGCTCCCTTGAGAAGATAACTAAAGTTCGCAAAATGATTGATGCTACTGGCAAAGATATCCGTTTAGAGATTGATGGCGGCATTAATAATGAGACCATTGGATTGGCATCTCAAGCGGGCGCAGATACTTTTGTAGCAGGTTCAGCAATTTTTAATACCGAAGATTATGAGAAAACTATTTCAACACTTCGATCTAAAATTTTTTAAATTAACTTGGCTTTTTTTATTTGTTCTCCCGAGCAACGTATCGAGTGAGATTAGCTTAAATCAATATCTCTCCAAGATCGAAATAGCAGATACTTTCAATGAAAGAAGAAAAGGCTTAATGTTTAAAAAAAGCATGCCCGACAATCATGGAATGTTTTTTATTTGGGATTTCCCTAAAAAACAATGCATGTGGATGAAGAATACGTTTTTTCCTATAAGTGTTGCTTATATAGATGCACAGGGAGAAATAATTGATATATATGATATGGTGCCATTATCAAATGCGTCAGTTTGCTCAAGTAAGCCACTTCCTTATGCTCTTGAGGTTAATAAGGGCTGGTTTAATGATAATAATATCAATATTGGCGATACTATAGATCTAAAAAATATTTTAATAAAATGATTACTAAAGATGAGTTTTCTAGTTATGTGAATCAAGGTTTTTCTATGGTTCCTATAGTTAAAAAATTATCGATTAAAAATGAAACTCCTTTAACGATCTACTCAAGATTAAATGGAGTTAAAAATACTTTTCTACTTGAGTCTGTAGAGGGCGGTGAAAAGTGGGCTCAATACTCCATTATTGGCTTAGATTGTACAGAGACGATCAAGGTCTCTGGAAAAAAAGTTGAAACCATATCTAATGGCATCACTGATTCATTTATCTCAGACGACCCATTAAGCAGCATAAGAAAACTAACTAAAAATTATAAAGCTCCTTATATAAAAGATTTACCAAGATTTTTTGGAGGCTATGTCGGTTTCTTTGCATATGAAAGCGCTGGATATGCTGAGGCAAAAATTGGAGATCTGCCTGCTAAAAACTCAAAGTTTAAGGATCACATGCCCGAGATATATCTTGTAAAGGCAGAGAAGCTAATAGTCTTTGATAATATAGAAAAATCTATTCAGATTATTTTTAATACTAACCCAAGAAACAAAAGTTATGAGGATGCTTTAGAGCAGATTTTGAAGATAGAAAATATTTTTAACTCAAAGCCCCATGGTCAAAATATAGACTTTAAAGAACCAACAGGAAAACTAAGCTTTAACTCTAATTTCGAAAAAGAAGAATATATAAGCGCGGTCAATAAAGCAAAAAATTACATTAAAGATGGCGATATTTTTCAAGTTGTTTTGGCCCAAGACTTTTCACTACCATTCAACTCTGATCCATTTATGCTGTATAGGGCTCTCAGACAATTAAATCCATCCCCTTATATGTATTTCTTGAATCTTGATGAATGTCAGGTTGTTGGCGCTTCCCCAGAAATACTTGTTAGATTGGAGGATACTGAGTTAACTTTAAGGCCAATAGCAGGAACGAGAAGAAGAGGTATTAATGATGTTGAGGATAGAAAAAATCAGCTAGACCTTTTAAGCGATCCTAAGGAGCTGGCTGAGCATTTGATGCTTATTGATCTTGGAAGAAATGATGTTGGCAGAGTTTCTAAACTAGGATCAGTTAGGGTCACCGATAAAATGATCATTGAAAAATACTCGCATGTCATGCATATAGTCTCAAATGTGGTAGGCGAAATATCCGATAAATTTGATTATATAGATGCTATGAAATCTGCTCTTCCTGCAGGAACCTTATCTGGTGCTCCAAAGATAAGAGCTATGGAAATTATTAATGAAATTGAACCAAGCTCAAGAGGAATATATGGAGGTGCTATTGGCTATATTTCATGGAATGGAAATATTGATACAGCAATAGCAATAAGAACAGCGGTAATTAAAGATGATGTAATACATGTAGGAGCCGGGGCAGGCATAGTTGCTGATTCAATTCCAGAAAATGAATGGAATGAATGTGAGCAAAAAGCAAAAGTTTTTTTAGATGCCTTGGAGATGATTGAATGATTCTTGTAATAGATAATTATGATAGTTTTACCTATAACCTTGTGCATTATATTGGAGAGTTTGAAAAAGATATAAAGGTAGTGAGAAATGATCAACTGTCTGTAGAGCAGGTATTGGATATGAAACCTGACAAAATTGTTATTTCTCCGGGACCATGTACGCCATCAGAGGCTGGAATCTCAGTTAAATTAATACAATCTGCGGATGTCCCAATTCTTGGTGTATGCCTTGGACATCAATCAATAGGAGCAGCATTTGGCGGCAATATTATCAAAGCTAACGAGCTATATCATGGAAAAAAATCAACTATAAAGCATAGTGGCGATAGTATTTTTAGCGGCATCGAAGAATTATATTCAGTTGTTAGATACCACAGCCTTATAGTTGAAAAAAATACTCTTCCAAAGGAGCTAAAAATTATAGCAACACTTGATAATGATGCGGATGTCATAATGGCAATTGAGCATAAAAATAAACCAATATATGGGGTACAGTTTCATCCAGAATCTATAGATACAGAGCACGGAATGAGATTAATTCAAAACTTTATATCGATATAATGAAATCTATAATAAATAAGTTACGTGATCATACAGATCTCAGTTTTGATGAGATGCAGCTAGCTATCAATGAGATCATGACTGGCAAGGTTGATGATCTTGAAATAGAAGAATTCTTATTAGCTCTAAATGCAAAAGATCCTAGTGAAGAAGAAATTACTGCAGCAGCCTCAGTCATGAAAGAGAAATCTTTAAAGTTCAAGATTGGCGATGGCAATCACATTGATACTTGTGGTACAGGAGGTTCTGGCATACATACTTTTAATT
The DNA here is from genome assembly GCA_029254395.1 of SAR86 cluster bacterium. Taxonomy (GTDB): domain Bacteria; phylum Pseudomonadota; class Gammaproteobacteria; order Magnimaribacterales; family D2472; genus CAJQGY01. Next base: position 22,053 of record JAQWXQ010000108.1, read on the forward strand.
GCTCGACTGCATCTTCATTTGTTGCTGCTGCTGGAGGTGCTTTAGTTACAAAGCATGGAAATAAGGCAGTTTCTAGCAAATCAGGAAGTGCAGATTTTCTAATGATTGCAGGAGCTGATATATCCCATGATAGAGATAAGCTTTTAAAGGTTTTTAATAAGGTAGGATTTGTTTTTCTTTATGCGCCTCTTCACCATAGCTCTATGAGGTTCGTTATGCCAGCAAGGCAAAGAATTGCAGAAAAGACAATATTTAATTTGCTTGGTCCTCATACAAACCCTTGCGGAGCGAAGAAGCAAATTATCGGAGTTTATAATAAAAATCTCTTGAAGACTTTTTCTTCTGTTTCTAAAAATCTAGGCATGGAACATGTAATGGTAGTTCATGGAGAGGATGGTTTAGATGAGATAACTATCTCTGGCAAAACATACATATCAGAATTAAAGAATGGAAAAATTGTTAACTATGAAATATCTCCTGAAGACTTTTCTCTAAAAAACAGGCCTTTAATTGAAATTAAAGCAAATTCACCAAGTGAAAGTCTAGAGCTTGTTAAGGAAGCTTTCTCAGGAAAAAGTTCAGCAGTTCAAGATATGATTGCACTTAACTCGGCTGCAAGCTTATATTTATCGAAACAATCTAGCTCTATTTCTGAAGGTGTAGAGAAAGCCTTTGCCCTCATGAATGATGGCAGCGCTATGAATAAATTGAATGCATATGTAAGGGAGTCAAATCTCTGATGAGCATACTGAAAGAGATAGTTGAGAAGACTATAATTACTATAAATAAAAGAAAGAAATTAACATCTTTAACTGATTTAAAGTCCCAAATAGAAAATTTAACCTTAGCAGATCCTAACTTTAAGAAAAGTTTGTTAAAAAAGGATGAGGCTATTATTGCAGAAATAAAAAAAGCATCACCAAGTGCTGGGATTATTTCTCATAACTTTGATCCGGTTAGCAAGGCGAAAGAATATGAAAGCATTGGCGCATCTGCACTTTCCATTCTTACAGAAGAATCCTATTTTAAAGGAAGTTCAAAGTATTTAGAAGAAGTTAAGCGACATACAAAACTTCCTATCCTTAGAAAAGATTTTATGATTGATGAATATCAGCTATATGAAGCAAAACTAATGGGCGCCGATTGCATATTGCTTATCGCAAGCATTTTAAATGATGAGCAGATTAAAAGCTTCGTAATGCTTGCTGAATCACTCAAGCTTGATTATTTAATTGAAGTCCACGATATTGATGAGCTTAGGCGCGTGGAGTGTTTTAAAAACGCTATTATTGGAGTAAATAATAGAAATCTCAAAACTTTCGATGTTGATATAAATAACTCAATCAATTTAAAGAAACAATTTAAAGGAAAGAATATTTTTGTGTCTGAATCTGGCATAAAAAAGAAATCAGATATTAAATTATTAAAAGAAAGCGGAATCCATGTTTTTTTAATTGGTGAAAGTCTTATGAAAGGTGGGCTTGCTTGAAGTTAAGAGAATGGCAGGAGGCAGCATTTCCTTTATGGTGGGAAAGAAAAAGAGGCATCGTTAAGGTTGTAACGGGAGGGGGTAAGACAGTATTCGCAATTCATTGTTTAAAAAAATATCTAGAAGAAAATAGCAATAACACTATCTTCATTGTTGTTCCATCAATCGCACTGCTAGACCAATGGCATGAAGGGCTTCAGCTATCTTTTAAAAATAATGAAATAGCTTTAAATGGAGGAGGGGAGCGTTTAGATAAACTTTCCAAAATCACTATTTCAACAATTGATTCTGTAAAAAATATTATTGAAAATTTTGATGCCTCAAAGACCCTTTTGATAGTTGATGAATGTCATAAAATTGGAACTGAGAAAAGAGGAGAAATTCTAACAAATAATTGGCATGCAACTCTCGGGCTATCAGCAACCCCAGAGCGGGATTACGATGATAATTTTTATATTATTATAAGAAAAATCCTTGGAGATATTATCTTTGACTACGACTACATTGATGCCAGAGAAGATGAGGTAATTGTTAATTTTAAGCTTCTCTATGCATACGCAGCTATGACAAGCAGCGAAGAGGCTGAGTATAAAAAGTTTACTAAAAGCATTCAAAGAAGAGCTGCAACAATTGGCGGGAATAATATGAATGATTATCCGTTGAAAATGCTCATATTTAATAGAGCAAGAATGGTTAAGAATTCAATAAATAGAATACCTTTTGGGATAGAGCTATTACAAAAATATAAAAGAGATAGCTGGATAGTTTTTACTGAAAATAAAAAGCAAGCAAAGGAATTTAATACTATTATTAATAAAAAGGGTTACAAGTCTGCTATTTACAATACGGACTTAGATTCTAATGAAAGAGAAGAAAATCTAAACAACTTTAAAAATGGTAATTTAAATGTCCTTGTTAGCTGCACCGCTCTTGATGAGGGTTTTGATATGCCAGAGGCAGACGGCGCAATGATATTGAGTGCATCTTCATCAAAAAGACAAAGAATTCAAAGAATGGGAAGGGTTCTGAGAATAACAGCCAATAAACAAAATGCTTTAATTGTTACCGTATATTCTTCAAAGACTGAGTATGAGAAATTAAGAGAAGAGTCTAATAGATATCAGCTTGAAGGGGTTCCAATAAAGTGGCAACAGATGAAATAGCTAAAAACTATATCTAAAATTTGTTGAGAAAGAGTGGTTGGATTTTTCAGAAATATCTGGAGG
>JAQWXQ010000116.1 GCA_029254395.1 SAR86 cluster bacterium
GAGAGATCTTTTTTGTTTCATCAAAAGTAAATTTAGTATTTTTCTTATATAAACCAAGCCCATCTTTGAATTCTCTAAATTCTAAAATTGACCCATCACCAATAGCTCCTCCACCCTGACCTGCAGCTTGAGGACCGTTCAATATGTATGGGAAATATATGAATTCCTTATTTAGTTCAGACGATTCAAGAACTAAATAATATTTATCAGTCTCTGCATTATGGAGGAGATTTAAAAACCCATTGATTTCAGTAAGTTCTTCCTTTTCTATAAATGCCTCAACTGTTTCAGGCTCATCTTCTTTTTTATCTGCCTTTTCGGCTTCATCTTTTGCTTCAACTGTTTCCGAACTAGCCTTTGCATTATCTGGATTTTTTGGTGCTTCTTCAGTAATAGCAGAGGTGCTCATAGCAAACATAAATACCATGACAAAATAAATATAATTTTTATTCATAATTAATTCCTTTTTTATAAATTCTGGATTACTAATTTTATATCAAAAACATAAATGTTAGAATTATAAAATGAAAAATACATACGCACTTATTACAGGAGCATCTTCAGGCATAGGCCTTGAGATTGCATATAAATTAGCTGAAAAAGGATATGGAATAATTCTCACAGCCAGAAGAGAAGAGAGGTTGATAACATATACCAATGAGATTAAAGATAAATATGGCGTCAATGTAGATTACGTAACAGGTGATCTTGCCATGCCAGAAACCCCGCAAAATATTTATAACTTTTGTAAGGACAAGAATTACAGTGTTGAAGTTCTTGTAAATAACGCAGGTTACGGTATTCCAAGTCAGTTCCATAAAACTTCTATGGAAGATGAAGAAAAGAGCATTAGAGTATTAAGCACATCAGTAATTGCGCTATCAAAAGCATTTATCCCTGATATGTTAGAAAAAAAATCAGGAAAAATTATGATTATTTCCTCAGTAGCATCATTTACACCTCCATCCACAATTCAGGTTTTATACGGACCACTGAAAACATTTATGAACAGATTTAGTGATGCATTAAATGTTAACTATAAACATAAGGGTATTTCTTCTACTGCTGTTTGCCCTGGGTATGTGGTCACAGAATTTCATTCATCAAGTGGCGTTCAAGATGCAATGGACAAAGTGCCGGGCTTTATGAAGCTAGCCGCTAAAGATGTTGCTGCAGAGGCTGTAGAGGCAACACTAAATTCAAAATCATACTGCGTTCCAAGCAAAAGGTATAAAGTTCTGGTATTTTTGATTAAGTATGCTCCATTTTTAATAAAGCTTTTATCAAATACGCTCTCTGGTGGAAGGTACGCTAAAAAATAACCTTAGCTAAGAGCAGCATCGGATACAAATGGATTTGATGCTCTTTCCCTTCCAAATGTAGAATTTGGGCCGTGCCCACAAATAAACTCAACATCATTTCCAAGCTTCCACAATTTTTTTGATATTGAATCGATGAGATCTTGATGGTTTCCTCTAGGCAGATCTGTTCTTCCAATAGAACCATTAAAAATAACATCACCAACAAGTGCAAGTTTTGATGCGGCATTAAAAAAAACAATATGTCCAGGGGTATGGCCAGGAGTAAATACAACATCCAGTTCTTCATTGCCTAAATAGACTTTATCTCCATCAACCAGCCACTTATCTGGCACACAATTCCTAGCAGATATCCCAAACATCTCACCCTGACTTTGAAGTGAGTCCAATAAAAATTTATCTTCTCTGTGGGGGCCTTCAATTTTAAGATTTAAAATCTCAGCTATTTCCATAGCTGCACCAGCGTGATCAGCATGTCCATGTGTAAGGAATATTTTTTCAGGTATAAGATCATTCTCCATTGCTATGCTTAATAGCTTCTCTGGATCCCCGCCTGGATCTATGAATGCACATTTTTTTGTTTCTGTACAATATATTATTGGAGCATTCTGTGCAAATGGAGTAACTGGATTAATAATTGCTTTTATTGGCATGTAATGATTTTATACTTATTATTCATCAAGATTTCAAAATAATAGTAATATTTTATTC
>JAQWXQ010000121.1 GCA_029254395.1 SAR86 cluster bacterium
CCTAAATTTAGAAACTTAGAAGACGATCTGTCTGATAATGTTATTAATAGTTTTGCTAAATACGCCTCTGTTCCAGTTGTTAATATGGAAACAATTACACATCCATGTCAGGAGCTTGCCCATATTTTAACAATGCAAGAAGAATTAGGAGATCTCTCTGGCAAAGATGCTTGGCCAATTGAGTTTAAGTTGAATGAGGTTATGGATGAAGAGGCTGAAGAGCATATAATAGAAGTTGCTAAAGTGCTATCTTCATACTGTGATCTTATAGCCATAAGATCATTTCCTAAATTTAAAAATTTAGACGAAGATCTTTCAGACAACGTTATTAACAGTTTTGCTAAATATGCATCTGTCCCAGTAGTAAACATGGAGACAATAACGCACCCGTGTCAAGAATTAGCTCATATTTTAACTATGCAAGAACAACTTGGCGACCTTTCTGGAAAGGATTATCTTCTTACATGGACTTATCACCCAAAGCCATTAAATACAGCAGTTGCAAATTCATCAATATTAATTGCTAGTAAATTTGGAATGAACGTAAAACTACTATGCCCAACAAGTGATTATCTTTTACATGATAGTTATATGAATATAGCCAAAAAAAACTGTGAGCTAAATGGTAAATCATTTGAGGTAACACATGATATTGAGCATGGTTATAAAAATGCTGACATTGTGTATGCAAAAAGTTGGGGCTCTCTTAATTATTATGGAAATAACGGCGAAGAAAAGTTAATAAGAGAAAAATACAAACACTTTATTGTCGATGAAGAAAAAATGGCATTAACAAATAATGCTAAGTTCAGTCACTGCCTTCCTCTAAGACGAAATATAAAAGCTACTGACGGGGTTATGGATTCCGATTATTGTGTAGCCATTCAGGAAGCAGGCAATAGAATGCATGTTCAAAAATCACTACTAACAAAACTATTAAAGGAAGAGAAATGAAAAAAATTGTTTTAGCATTTTCAGGTGGATTAGATACAAGTTTCTGTGTCCCATATTTAATTGAACAAGGCTTTGAGGTCCATACTATTTTTATTAATACTGGAGGAACCTCACCAGAAGAGCAAAAAAAAATAACAAAAAGAGCCATTGAGCTCGGTGCAAAGAAACATGTTAATAAAAATATTGATAAGCCTTTGTGGAAGGAAATTATCAAACCATTGATTTGGTCTGGGTCTTTATATCAGGAGAGGTATCCAGCACTTTGTTCTGACAGATACTTAATAGTTAAAGAAACAGTCGCGTTATGCAAAAAATTAAAAACAAAGAATATTGCACATGGCTGTACTGGAATGGGTAATGACCAGGTAAGATTTGACTTATCCATTCAAGCTCTTGGAAATTTTAAGACTATAACTCCAATTAGAGAAATCCAAAATACTACCAAAGATGTCAGAGAGTATGAGAAAGAATATCTTATCAAAAGAGGTTTTAGAGTATCAACTTTGAGTTCAAAATATAGTGTTAACGAGAACATCATGGGCGCAACCGTTTCTGGCTCGGAGATAGATGAGTGGAATCAACCATCTGATCAAAGCTATATATTATGCAAAAAGCCAAGCCAATATCCAAAAAAAGATAAAAAAATATCAATTGATTTTATCAAGGGAGAGGCAAAAAAAATTAATGGTAAGCCTTTAAATGGACCTGACTTATTAAGGTATTTAAATGCATTAGGTGGAAGTTATGGTGTGGGTAGAGAAATTTTTACAGGAGATACTATTATAGGAATTAAAGGCCGAATTTTGTTTGAAGCCCCAGGCATAACTATTCTTCAAAAAGCGCATAAAGCGCTTGAAGAAATTGTTTTCACAGATAAGCAAAATCACTTTAAACCAATTATTGGAAAAAGATGGGTTGAATTAGTCTATAGTGGTTTTTATTTTGATCCATTAACCAGAAACCTAGAGAATTTTCTTGAGGATGTTCAATCTTCTGTCACTGGGACAGTGGAGATAAACCTAACTTCGGGAAGAGCCGATGCTGTTGGGGTTGATGCTAAAAAGAAGCTTGTGAAAAAAGATGCTGTATATGCACAATCTGCTTCATGGAGCTCAGATGAATCGACAGGATTTATAAAACTACTTGGTCAAAGCACCGCAACATGGGCTGAAGTAAATAAAAAATAAGCCATGAATAAAACCTACACAAAAAATACTTTTATAAAACTTCTTAGTGGGATGAGTAGCGAGAAAGAAATTAGAAAATATATAGAGAGATTTTCATCAGATGATTACAGGTTTGCGCTTATAAAAGTGGGCGGAGCGATACTTAAAAATGATATAGATAATTTAATCTCATCAATTGGGTT
>JAQWXQ010000130.1 GCA_029254395.1 SAR86 cluster bacterium
GCAGATGAACCAAAATATAAACCTAATAAAGCTGAGTACTACGTTAATGTCTTTAAAGATGGCAAAGACATGGACGATTTAATGAAGTGGAGTATGAAATGGAAAAAGTGGGCATCTGAGGGTGAGCCGGGCGAGGTTTTCAAAAACTATACTGCAGCAATACTTGTTCCTTATTACGGCCATAGCTTAAATACATTTGATGCAATATGGGTTGGTGGTAGTCCAGATCCAGAAGAGCACTATGTAGGTAACGAGTATTGGATGAAGAACGGAACTAAGTTGTATAACGAGCTTCCTGTAACCTTCCCTCAAGTTATTGATACATGGCAAAGAACAGTCTCTGAGACACCTGACGGATCAGCAGGCTACGTTGTATATTCTGACTGTAAACTTGGTGAGGGCGTTACTAACGAACAATTCTATGATGCTTATTTTGCATATGCTGAGGCAGCAAAAGCAAACGGCGATGTCGCAGGTAGAAAGATGATCTGGCCTCAAACCGGTGTTGAACCAGGATGGGATTTTGATTTTGTTCAAGCAGTCTTTACTTCCTCTATTGGTGAGTATGGTAAAAATTGGACTAATTTCTGGAGCGAAAAAGCAGATACTCTTCCAGAGGCTGAAGCAATGGCTGCTCTTGGCGGTTCATGTACAAACGAAAGATCATTTTCAATAGTGCCTGTTAAAAGCTAAGTATTTATTTTTATAAAAAAGGGGGCTTTATGCCTCCTTTTTTTAATGCATTATGCATAATATAGTGATGGATAATTACAAGGATCATATCGCTATTATTGGTTCTGGAATTGCAGGCCTTGCAATTGGGTGTATTCTTTTAAAAGAAGGGGTGCCCTCAATTATCTTTGAAAAACATTCAAAACTGGGATCGCACGGGGCTGGGATATCTCTCTCGCCAAACGCATTGAGAGTTTTGCGCTATATGGGTCTCGAAGATGAGGTAGAGAAAATCTCTAAATTATCTCTCACAACAAAAATTCAGGACAACACTAAGACCCTTTACTCTAGTTCCTCGAATGTAAGAACCACATCAAGAGAAATGCTTTATAAAATTTTGCTCAACAAATACAAATCCTATGGAGGCAGGATTATTTATAATCACGAGCTAAGAAAAATTGATTCAGATTCATCCAAGGTGTTCTTTCAAAACAACTCTAATTTTGTAGTGAAACATGTTATAGCCTGTGACGGAATAAAGTCTATATCAAGAAATTCAATATCAGAAAGTGCATCTACTCCTTCATATAGTGGATATTCTGCATGGAGAGGCATAATTAAATCAGAGGATAACTCAATCAATCTTCATCTTTCTAAAAATTCTCATATTGTTAGTTATCCCATAGACAATGAGTTCACAAGCTTTGTTGCCGTTATTAAAACAGCTAATGAGTACAAGGAGGCATGGAAAATTGAAGGTTCCACAGATGAGATGAAGGCTGATTTATCTATGCACTCAATAAAATTAGTAAGCAAGTTAGCTAAATCAAATGAAGTGTTTAAATGGGGTATATACAAAAGACCGGATGTGAATAAGCTGTTTGTGAAGAATATTACATTTCTTGGCGATGCTGCTCACCCAATTGTCCCTTTTCTAGGTCAAGGTGGCTGTATGGCCTTAGAGGATGCGTATATTTTTGGGAAGCTATTAACTAAATATAGAGATGATATTGCACATGCCCAGCGTGAATACAAAAGATTAAGAGCTCCTAGGCTTCGAATGGTTAAAAGAATGTCGGAGACCCAAGGCTACCTTTATCATCTCTCAAACCCCCTCATCATTTCAATAAGAAATTTTCTCATGCGCAACTCATCCAGTACAACTGAAAAAAGGCTTATGCGAATATGGGATTATGATCCAAATAATGATCTTAAATAATTACTAATTTAAAAAATTAATTTAATTTGCTTTTAATTTTCTGTTATATAATTTTTTGATGGATATATTAAATAAAATAAAATCACTTTTTACTAATTCTAGCCAAACAGTCAATGATAGCCAGCAGAACCAAGAATCAACATTAGAAATTTCTTCTGATATTAGACAAGTATTGGAGAATGAAATTCTTCCAGGTTTGGATATTTCTGCTGAAGAGTTCTGGATAAGTTTTGAAAAAATTATTGATAATTTTTCTCCAAGAAATAAAGCATTATTAGAAAGAAGAGAAGAAATTCAGACCCTAATTGATGAGTGGCATATAGGTAAAAGAGGCTAAACTCATAACCATGATGAGTATAGATCTTTCTTGGAAGAAATAGGCTACATTGCACCACGAGCTAATGACTTTACAATCTCAACAGCAAATGTAGATCCAGAAATAAAAACTATAGCAGGCCCTCAACTTGTGGTTCCGGTAATGAATGCAAGATTTGCACTTAATGCTGCAAATGCTAGATGGGGTAGTTTATACGATGCATTGTACGGAACTGATATGATTTCTGAAGAGGATGGTGCGCAAAAAGTAGGCGAATATAACCCGAAAAGAGGAGACAAGGTCATATCTTTTTCTAAAAATTTTCTGGATGAAACCATACCACTTCAAAATGGTTCCTATAACGAAGTTATAGGGTTTGAGTTTGCTGAGGGTAATATTTTAGCGCAGCTCAGTAACGGCTCAACTTCTATCTTAACAAACCAAGATCAATACCAAGGCTTTGTTGATAATGGTAATGATGCATTCGGATTGCTGTACAAAAATAATAATTTACATTTTGAGATACAGATTGATAAATCACATCCAATAGGAAAAACAGACCCTGCTGGTATTAAAGATATCTTAATGGAATCTGCTATAACCACTATTCAGGATTGTGAAGATTCAGTTGCTGCAGTTGATGGTGAGGATAAAGCACTTGTATACAGAAATTGGTTGGGCCTTATGAAGGGCGATCTTGTTGATACTTTTATTAAAAATGGCAAGTCACTAACAAGGGAGCTTAATGCCGATCGAGATTATGTTTCTAAAGATGGTTCTGAATTAACTCTCCCTGGACGAAGCACTATGCTGGTAAGAAATGTAGGACATCTAATGACAAATCCTGGTGTGAAGGATAGGCACGGTAATGAAGTTCCTGAGGGAATAATGGATGCCATGTTCACTATTTGTATAGCAAAGCATGATTTAGAAAACAAAGGAAAATACCAGAACTCTAGAGCAGGGAGCGTATATATAGTTAAACCAAAAATGCATGGACCTGAAGAGGTGCAATTTACTTGTGATCTTTTTGCAGCCGTAGAGGATGCATTAAATATTGATCATAACACTGTAAAAATTGGCATCATGGACGAGGAAAGGCGCACAACTGTGAATTTAAAGGAGTGTATTGAGGTTGCTAAAGAAAGAGTAATTTTTATTAATACTGGTTTCTTAGATAGAACCGGAGATGAAATACATACCAGCATGGAGGCTGGACCAATGATTCCAAAAGGCGACATTAAACTTCATAACTGGATTGCATCATATGAGGATTGGAATGTTGATATTGGATTAGAAACTGGTTTTCAGGGAAGGGCTCAAATAGGTAAAGGTATGTGGCCAATGCCCGATGAAATGCTTGGGATGTATAAAGCAAAGACTGTACATCCAAAGGCTGGAGCAAATTGTGCCTGGGTTCCCTCGCCAACTGCTGCCTCATTGCATGCAATACATTACCACCAAATACTTGTGTCTGATGAGCAAACGAAGATCAAGGAGAGAGACAAGGCTGACCTAAATTCAATTCTAGATATACCGCTACACACGAATCCTGGAGAGCTTTCTAAGGATCAAATTCAGTCAGAGCTTGAAAATAATTGCCAAGGAATTCTTGGTTACGTTGTCAGGTGGGTTGATCAAGGGGTTGGTTGTTCAAAAGTTCCAGATATCAGTAATGTTGGTTTAATGGAGGATAGGGCAACTTGCCGCATATCAAGTCAACATATAGCAAACTGGCTTCACCATAAACTTATCGATAATGATCAGGTGATTGAAGCAATGAAAAAAATGGCTACTATTGTGGATAATCAAAATAGTAATGACGATAGCTATATTAATATGTCACCATCATTTGATGGTCTTGCTTTCCAGGCCTCTTGCAGCTTGGCAATCGAGGGAAGGGTTCAGCCTAGTGGCTACACTGAACCAATACTCCATGAAACAAGATTAGAATTCAAAGCCTAAATGAAAAAAGGTTACTGGGTTGTTAGAGCACACATCACAGACAGCGATGAGTATGCAAAGTATGTTTCTCT
>JAQWXQ010000101.1 GCA_029254395.1 SAR86 cluster bacterium
AGGAGGCATCGCGTGATAAGCACGATACAAATAAGACGAACCGTCAATAATAAAAATTCTATTTTTCATATTAATGCCTAAATGGATATATTATCGTCAATGTTTTTTTTATACTATAGACTCAAGCTATCAAGAAAAACTATGTTAAATAAAATCACGAACCTTATTAGAACAGTTTATCAAAACTATTTTGAATTGGGGGCTGGATTTGGGGCGCTGATAATTGTCTGCATGGCTATTTTGATGGATAAATTTCTTTATCTTGACGCTTGTCCGCTATGCATAATGACCAGATATCTATTTGTATTCATAACTATTGTTTCTTTTATAGGGTATTTTTTTAAGAAAATAAGGTTGTTAACGAGAGTATTAACATTGTTTTTAGGCTTGCTAGGTGTAATAGTGAATCTAAGGCAAATATATATTCAAAACTTATCTGCAGAAGAGATTGCGCAACTAGCTCCAAACTGTGGGATGCCTCTAGAAACGCAAATCGAGTTTTTTGGTTTTTTTCAGGGCATCATGAATGCTTTTCAGGGTGGGCCAACATGTGCAGAAGATGGGTGGAGATTTATATTTAATTTCTCTGAGTGGGCTTTGATATTTTTTGCTATTTATATAACTGCAACATTGTTTAAACTAATAGCTTCTAGATAGGTTTTGTGTAGTAAGGCTACAAGAAAATAAGCTTGAAAAAGCTTTTAATGCAACATATTTTTATTTAATTGACAGATTTGGGTGATTGTTTTTTACTTCACTACATAAATAGTAAATTTTTAACATTATAAATAATTACTATATAAATTTATTACCTTAATACCTATAATTGAAAAACCATGACAACAGAAAAAAATCATACCTATAAACTCTCAAACGAAGAGCTTATAAAGGCAGCTATACAAAATAATGAAGGAATTATTGCTTCCAATGGCGCGCTAACTACGCAAACTGGCTCTAGAACTGGCAGGAGCCCTAACGATAGATTTATAGTTAAAGAGCCCTCAACAGAAAATGATATTGATTGGGGTTCTATCAACAAGCCTTTTGAAGAGAGTAAATTTAACCCTTTATGGGATAAGGTGCAAAACTATTTAGATTCTAAAGTGACTTATATTTCTCATGTTCATGTTGGCTCACATGTAGATCACTATCTTCCAATAAAAGTAAGAACAGAAACAGCCTGGCATGGTTTGTTCTCCAAATTAATATTTGTTGTCCCAGATATATTCAATCCGAAAAGTAAAGATGAATGGCAAATATTAAGTGCTGCTAATTTTGAATGTGATCCAGAAATAGATGGAACATATTCTGAAGGCTGCGTGATTATTAATTTTGCCCAAAAGAAAGTCTTGCTTGCAGGTATGAAATACGCTGGTGAAATGAAGAAATCAATGTTTTCAGTCCAAAATTTTTTATTGCCGGCAAAAGATGTGCTGCCAATGCATTGCTCAGCCAATGTAAATAAAGATGGCAAAGTAGCCTTATTTTTTGGTTTATCGGGAACAGGCAAAACCACCTTATCTGCGGATCCAACATGCTCTCTTATAGGAGATGACGAGCATGGATGGGGACCTGGAAGTGTATTTAATTTTGAGGGGGGTTGTTATGCCAAAACGATAGACCTATCTGAAAAAAATGAACCAGTAATCTTTAATGCAATAAAACATGGGAGTATTATTGAGAATGTCTATCTTGATTCAAACTTAACTCCAGATTATTACAATACCTCTCTTTCAGAGAATGGAAGAGTTTGTTACCCAAGAACACATATTGAAGGTGCGGTGCCAGAAAATGCGTCAGGAGAGCCTGAGACTGTTATTTTTTTAACATGTGATCTTACTGGTGTAATGCCACCAGTATCCATCCTATCTAAAGAAGCTGCGGCTTATCATTTTTTGAGTGGCTATACTGCAAAAGTTGGATCAACAGAAATAGGATCAACTTCCTCAATTGAATCTGCATTTTCAACGTGTTTCGGGGCACCATTCTTTCCAAGACCAGCGGGCGTCTATGCTGATTTGCTCATGAAGAGAATGGAGTCATTCGGCTCTAAAGTTTTCTTAGTAAATACAGGATGGACTGGAGGCCCTCACGGAGTTGGGTCAAGATTCAGCATCCCAACTACAAGAAGAATAGTTAATGCTATCCAAAATGGTGAGCTTGCAAACGTTGAAACAACTCATCTTTCTGGTTTAAATTTAAATGTTCCAAAGCAACTAGAGGGTGTTGATCAAGAAATTTTAAACCCAAGAAATACATGGGATGATAAAGATGCCTATGACATAGAAATGAAAAGTCTTATTGCTAAGTTTAAAGAGAACTTTGAGAAGTTTGATCTAAATGACAATATTGTAGCTGCTGGCCCAGATTTCTAATGGCTAAGGCTGATTATGATTTAAAGCTTAATCAGCTCCACGAAGCCGGTTTTTTTCGTTCAATTGAGATAAACAGAGGGATTGAAAAAGAGTCACTCAGAGTAAATAGCCGTGGGTATATTTCAGCAAATGATCATCCGAAAAGCCTAGGCTCGCCCCTAACCAACCCCTCCATCACTACAGATTTTGCTGAATCTCTGATTGAGCTAGTTACGCCAACATTCACTTCTGTGGATGACTTGTATGAACATCTGCTTAAGCTTCATATTTTTGTAAGTCGCAATTTAGATAAAGAAACTTTATGGCCTTATTCAATGCCTCCAAAAATAGAAGATGAGGACTCTATAAAACTTGCAAAATACTCAAATACAAATAGCGGAAGAATTAAAGAAGTATATAGAAGAGGTTTAAAAGAAAGATATGGATCTTCTATGCAATGTATTGCAGGCATACATTTTAATTTCTCTCTGAGCGAAAATTCTCTATCTTTTTTATCAAATATAAAAGAGCAAAAAAATATTGATGAGGTATATCTCGGCCTAATAAGAAACTTTAAGAGAAATTATTGGTTTATTCTTTCGTCTTTTGGGGCATCTCCAGTTGTTGACAAAACCTTTTTAAATGGCAAAGAGCATTCCTTGAAAAAGTATGGCGAAGAAAATTATTACTTGCCCGAATCAACATCTTTAAGAATGAGTGATTTGGGTTATAAAAGTTTTGCTCAAAAAGATATGGACATTAGATATGATTCTCTTGATGAATTTCTTGAGAAAATAAGGAGCGCCATTTTAACACCTTATAAAGAATTTGAAGGCATTGGTTTAAAGCAAGGGGATGAGTGGTTGCAAATTTCAACCGGCAAATTGCAAATTGAAAATGAGTATTATGATTCTATCCGGCCAAAAAGAGTTGGCAGAGATGGTTTGCGACCAAATGAAGTGTTAGCTTCTGACGGGATAGAGTATGTTGAAGTTAGAGGAATAGATCTCTCTCCTAATGAACCAGTCGGTATTTCAAAAGAACAGATAAGACTCATAGATCTAGTTTTATTATTCTGCATCATTTCAGATAGTCCCTTGATTGGCTCAAATGAAATAAAAGAAATTAAAGAAACTGAAAAAAATGTAGTGGCTAATGGAAACAGTAACGTTTGTGAAATTTTTAGAAACGGTGAAAAGATTAATATTATAAAAGCCAAAAAAGATATCGAACTAGAGTTAATAAAAATTGCTAAGCTCATGCCAGAGAAAGAGAAGTATCTCAATGCATTAAATTGCATTAATAACAACAATGGTATTTTAAAGTCTTTAGATCATGGGAATATTCCTTTTTCAGAATATGGGCTTTTGCTATCTAAACTTCATAATTCTTATTTTGACTCGCTTCCAGATACTGATCTATCAGGCTTTGAAAAAGAAGCTAATGCATCATGGGATTTTTTTGGTAAACTCGTCAAGAGCGAGAATGGTAATCCAAACGATTACATTAGCTCGTACAACGAAAAACTTTAAGGAGAATATATGAAAGCCCTTCAATGCATAGAACTTGGTGGTCCTGATAAATTACAAGTAAAGGATATAGCTGATCCAGTGATAGCTGCTGAGCATGTCATCATTGAT
>JAQWXQ010000008.1 GCA_029254395.1 SAR86 cluster bacterium
GTGCTGGGTAGTTTGACTGGGGCGGTCTCCTCCTAAAGAGTAACGGAGGAGTACGAAGGTATCCTTATCACGGTCGGACATCGTGAGGTAAGTATAAAGGCAAAAGGATGCTTGACTGCGAGATCGACGGATCGAGCAGGTAGGAAACTAGGTCTTAGTGATCCGGTGGTTCTGAATGGAAGGGCCATCGCTCAACGGATAAAAGGTACGCCGGGGATAACAGGCTGATACCGCCCAAGAGTTCATATCGACGGCGGTGTTTGGCACCTCGATGTCGGCTCATCACATCCTGGGGCTGGAGCAGGTCCCAAGGGTATGGCTGTTCGCCATTTAAAGTGGTACGCGAGCTGGGTTTAGAACGTCGTGAGACAGTTCGGTCCCTATCTGCTGTGGGCGTTTGGAGATTTGAGGGAAGCTGATCCTAGTACGAGAGGACCGGATTGGACGAACCTCTGGTGTTCCGGTTGTCACGCCAGTGGCATTGCCGGGTAGCTATGTTCGGAAAGGATAACCGCTGAAAGCATATAAGCGGGAAGCCTCTCCCAAGATTAAATCTCCCAGAGACTTTATGTCTCCTAAAGAGTCGTCATAGACTATGACGTTGATAGGCAAGATGTGTAAGCACTGCGAAGTGTTGAGCTAACTTGTACTAATAACTCGTGAGGCTTGATCATGTAACCTTAAGCAAGGTTTATGATTTGAGTAACATTGTAGTGAAATCAAAAAATAAGAAAATTCATACCAGTTTGCCTGATGACAATAGCAACTTGGCACCACCTGATCCCATCTCGAACTCAGAAGTGAAACGAGTTAACGCCAATGGTAGTGCAGGGTCTCCCTGTGTGAGAGTAGGAAATCGTCAGGCTTTTTAACTTTAAAAGGCTCTCATTTATGAGGGCCTTTTTTTTATGTTTTTTTCTGTGATAATGCTTATATGATTATCGGATTAACAGGCGGAATAGGCTCAGGAAAATCAGCTGTAGCTAATTTATTCAAGACTCATGGCATTGATGTGATAGAGGCTGATGCAATAGCTAATAAGGCTCTAGATACAGGCAGTCAAGGTTACACGGCTTTTATAAAGATTTTTGGTAACGACTACCTTCACAAAGATTTAAGTGTAAATAAATCCTATTTAAGAAAGAAAATTTTCACTAATCCAAGGTTAAAAAAGACTTTAGAAAATATCATTCATCCTATTGTAGGTGAAACTGTTTCTAATTTAATTAGTCTATCTACTTCCCCATATCAAATTATAGAAGTCCCATTAATATACGAAACTGGCTCAAAAGATAATTATGACAGAATACTTGTGGTTGATTGCAATGAAACACTTCAAGTTCAAAGAGCTTCTTCAAGAGATTCTGTGGACCAGGCAAGTATTAAAAAAATTTTATCAAATCAAGCCTCCAGAGATCAAAGGCTTAGTATTGCAGACGATGTTATTACAAATAATAAAGATATAGAGAATTTACAAATCGAAGTTAAAAAATTTCACAAACTTTACTTGAATCTACTTAAGGATTGAATATGAATAAATGCCCGCGTTGCGAAAAGGCTGCAAGCCTTAGTAGCGAAAATAAACATAGACCTTTTTGTTCTGAGGTATGTAAGTTAATAGATTTTGGTGATTGGGCTAATGAAGACAACAGGATTTCTAGGCCCGTTGATTCAGAAGATTTCTACGAAGATTAGCTATTTATCTTATACTTTATAAAACCTTCCACTCACCGCTATTAATTAGAGCTTGAGCTTTTTTATATTTTATTTCCTTTGTTTCTTTGCCGTTGGAAATTTTTACCAATTCATTTCTTCCAATTTTTGGATCCTCTCTTTTTATAGAAGCTTGAGCATTATTGGTTCCTGAGAAATTCGCTTGATCAGTATTATTTGTATTGTTTTCTTTATTTAAGATTAATTCATTTTCATCATTTGTACTTTTCCTTCCAGCATTCTTTAAATCTTCTTCTGATGAAATTTTTAATGAAAATAATACTCTTATAGTCTCAAAATCTATCTCATCAAGCATGCCTTGAAACATATGGAATGCCTCTTTTTTAAATTCATTTTTTGGATTCTTTTGAGCATATGCCCTTAAGCCCACACTGCCTCTTAGATGGTCTATTTCAGCTAAGTGCTCCTTCCAATGTACATCAAGAACCTGCAGCATAATCTGTCTCTCAAGATCTTTTAGATTCTCCCCTAACAAAGTGTACTTATCCTTATAATGATTTTTAGCAAAATCGATTATGTTTTCTGCAATCGAGGTTGGGAGTAATTTTTTATCCTCTTTTGCCTTTAAACTTATGCTAGTCTCTAAGTTAAATGTTTCCTGAAGATATAAATCTAACTCATCCAGCCTCCACTGTGATTCAATCGATTCTAATGGCACATACTGATGTGTAATGGATCTAAATTGCTGCTCTATAAGAATTTGAATAGTATCGTTTATTGATTCTTCTTCAAGTAACTGGTCTCTTAATGAGTAAGTGGCCTTTCTTTGATCATTTGAAACATCATCATATTCCAATAAGTTTTTTCGAGCATCAAAATTTCTAGCTTCAATCCTTCTCTGTGAATTTTCAATACTTCTCGATAGCAGTCCATGCTCTATTGCTTCATCCTTCATTCCCATTTTTTCAAATAGATCTTTCCTTGAATCCGTTATAAATAGACGCAATAAATCATCATTCATTGATAAGAAAAATCTTGAGTATCCAGGATCGCCTTGCCTGCCAGATCTTCCTCTAAGTTGATTATCTATCCGTCGAGATTCATGCCTTTCTGTTCCTAATATATGCAATCCTCCAGCCTCCAAAACAGTTTTATTATTTTTTTCCCAACTAATTGGATCTTGATCTTCTTTATTTCCACCTAGAACTATATCAGTTCCTCTTCCTGCCATATTAGTTGCAATTGTGACAACTCCAGGTCGACCTGCATTAGCTATAATTTCAGCTTCTTTCTCATGGTGCTTTGCATTTAGGACTTGATGAGGAATTTTTGCTTTTGTTAAATAGTCAGATACTACTTCAGAAGATTCTACCGATGCAGTCCCTACTAAGACCGGTGCGCTCTTTTCTCTGATTTCAACAATTTCATTAACAAGCGCTTTAAATTTAGCATTTGTATTTTGAAATACTAAATCATTCATATCGCTTCTAGCCATTGGAACATTTGTAGGTATTATTACCACATTAAGGTTATAAATTTCCCTAAACTCTGGAGCTTCAGTGTCAGCAGTCCCTGTCATTCCAGACAGTGTTTTGAACAACCTAAAGAAATTTTGAAATGTGGTTGATGCTAATGTTTGGGACTCTCTTTGAATGGTCACATTTTCTTTGCACTCTAAAGCTTGATGCACCCCCTCACTAATCCTTCTGCCAGGCATCGTTCGTCCGGTATGTTCATCAATTAGTAATACTTCATTATTCCTTACCAAATAATGGACATTCTTTTTAAAAAGAAAGCTAGCTTTTAGACTTGCTTGAACAAACTTCATAATTTTTAAATTAGAAACAGAATACAAACCATCTTCTTGACCAATTATTCCAGCATCTTCAAGCATTGTTTCTACAATTAAATATCCATCATCAGTCAAATCAATAGTTCTATTTTTCTCATCAATAACAAAATGCCCCCTCTCATCATCTGAGAGAGGTTCCTCCTCAGTCTCTTCCCGATCTTGTTTTATAAGTTTTGGTATAAACCCTTTAATTTTTTTATACATTTCTGAGCTTTCAGCTGATGGACCAGAAATAATTAGGGGCGTTCTAGCCTCATCAATCAAAATTGAATCAACTTCATCGATAATTGCAAAGTCTAAAGAACATTGAACCTTATCTTCAGCTCTATGAGCCATATTGTCTCTTAAATAATCAAAACCAAGTTCATTATTAGTCGCATAAATAATATCTGAAGCATATGCTTGCTTTTTTTCATCTGGATCTTGATTTGAGTAAACGACGCCGACAGTTAACCCAAGATATTCGTATACCGGCTTCATCCATTCAGCATCTCTCTTGGCTAGATAATCATTAACTGTAACCAAAACAGTTTTATTCCCAATAGACGCATTTAAAAATGCTGGAAGGGTGGCTACAAGAGTTTTTCCCTCTCCCGTTTTCATCTCAGCTATATTACCTTCAGATAAGGCCATGCCGCCAAGTAGCTGAGAATCAAAATGCCTAAGGCCAAGAGTTCTCATACTTGCCTCTCTAGTTGCAGCGAAGGCGAGCGGTAAAATTGATTCTAGTTGCTTGTCATTGCTATTATAGGATGCAAGAAGCTCACTTTTAAGGTCTTTAAAATATTGTTCTGTTTGTTTTTGGACTGTGTTCTCAAGACTGTTGATCTCTTTGACAGACATCATCATTCTTTGAATAACTCTATCGTTACTTGTTTTAAATATTTTTTTTAATAACTTAAACATATCCTATCAATTAATCATGAGTCTCCAAAAGGAGGCCTTGAATAAGAAATGGGGGCGTTATCAAAATTTTCAAATTCTATTATTTCATATGCATCATCAGAGGCTATTATTTTTTTTAATAGTTCATTATTAAGGGCATGGCCAGACTTAAAACCTGAGAATTGGCCAATAAGGTTATGGCCTAATAGATATAAATCTCCGATTGCGTCCAACATTTTATGTTTAACTATTTCATCTTCAAATCTAAGCCCTTCTTCATTTAGAATTTCGTTATCACCAAAGGCAATAGCATTTGAAACGCTGGCTCCTAGAGCAAGGTTTTGAGATTTGAGTAACTCAAGGTCATTCATTGAGCCAAAAGTTCTAGCCCTGCAAACTTCTTTAACAAATGATGTAGATGAGAAATCAATTATAGATTCAGATGGGAGTTTCTCATGAACAGGGTGGTCAAATTCAACTTTAAAAGAAACTTTAAACCCGTCATATGGTTTTATCGTGGCAAAAGCATCATCTCTTCTAACAGTTACTTCCTTTGTTACTTTAATAAATTTCTTTAATGATTCTTGTTCTTGCAAACCTGCTGACTGAATTAAAAAAACAAAAGGACTTGAACTACCATCCATTATAGGAACCTCAGGTCCGTCTACTTTAATAATGCAATTATCTATTCCCAAACCAGCAATTGCAGATAATAAATGTTCTATTGTAGAAACCTTTACATCATCTTTTATCAATGCAGTTGAAAGGCTCGTATCTCCAACATTTTCTACACGAGCTGGTATTTTTATATTCTCGTCGATATCAGATCGTATAAAATTTATTCCAGTATTAGGACCAGATGGAATTAGTTCCATATTTACAACTTTACCAGTATGAAGACCTATACCTTTTGCCTTGATAGCATTTCGAAGTGTTCTTTGTTTTAACATGTTAGAAGTCTAATAGAAAAAAATATCATATCAAGCTAAACCTTATTTCTTTGTCTAGCGGCCTCGGAAAGTATTATGCCCGTAGCGACTGAAACATTGAAACTTTTAAACCTACTGTTTGAAGCCAGATTGATAACATTGTCACATTTTTCCAGTGTCTTCTTTCTAATACCCGCTTCTTCAGATCCCATAACCAATGCACAAGGATCTATAAAATTATAATCCGTATAACTTTCTTTTGCATGCTCGCTCAGACCGCTTATGTGAATTCCACCTTCTTTCAAATATTTAAAACAATTAACTAAGTTTGTTACATGGAATATATTCACAAACTCAAAACCCCCAGCAGCCACTTTGTGTGAAATTGAATTTGAAGGTGCACAGTGATGCTTGTTTATAATAACCGCATCCACACCAGTAACAGCCGCAGATCTTATGCATGCACCCAAATTTCTAGGATCTATTACGTTGTCTAGAATAAGCAATAATGGGCTGCCCTCAAATGCATTAATATAGCTCTTTAAATCCTTAAAGTTCTTTTCTTCCTGTTCTTTTATGTAAGCTTCAGGCTCTTGCTTTAACTTAGAAGAGTTTTCGAAAGATATACCAGCCTTTTCCAGACTGGTCTTTAGATTGTTTAGCCTTTGATCATTACGTTTTGCAGGAAGAATAACTTTTTTAATAATTTCGGGAGTATTTTCAACAATGCTCTCAATGCTGTGAAAGCCTATCCTTAGATTAATATCTTTCTTGCTCATCTATTTTTTGTTACTTTTTGGCACAAGTGTTATTTTTCTCTCTTCTGGCAATACGTTGGCTATGGTAACTAACATAGATTGGCCTAATCTATATGATTTTCCAGTTTTTCTACCCTTTAAGGCATTTGATTCTTTGTCAAGAAAATATCTGTCCCCAGAAAGATCAGAAACATGTATTAGGCCAGAAACGTAAAAATCTTGAATTTCTGCAAATAAACCAAACTCGGCGACTCCGGTAACAATTGCACTAACCTCTTGCCCAATATACTTTTTTAAGAAGAAGCATATCATTTGTTGCGTCACTTGCCTCGATGACCTTTCAGCCACTCTTTCAAGATCAGACATATCAATACATATCTCTTCTATATTATCTTTATTAGTAGTATTTAATGAATTATTAAGAATATTCTTAATCATTCTGTGTGTCATAAGATCTGGGTATCTTCTTATTGGAGACGTGAAATGCGAATATCTTTGTAATTGCAACCCAAAATGGCCAAGCTCCTCCGTAGAATATTCTGCACGCTTTAAGCTTTGAAGCACCACTGTTTGAAGAGCTTTATTTAATTTATTATCTTTAGAATGCAAAAGGCATTGCTTTATTAAACTGGCTGGATCTTTAGAGAAAGATCCAGAGAAACCCTTTAAGGAAAAAAATTTTTTCAAGCTCTCTAACTTTAATTCATCTGGTTCTTCATGAATTCTATAAACACCAAAGTTATAATGTTTATTCATAAAGTTTGCGGCACAAACATTTGCAGCCAGCATTGATTCTTCCACCATTTGATGTGAGAAAAGTCTTTTAGGTAATATAATTTTATTAACTTTACCTTCAAGATTTATATCTAATATAGGCTCTTGGCTTTCTATTTCTAGCGCGCCTCTTTTGCTCCTAATCTTAAGCAATGTTTCAGTGAGTTTATGAAGAGACTTTATAGAGTTGCTAATATTGCTTTCAAGACCAGAGCCAACAGCTAAGAATTTATCTACTTCGGCATATGTCATTCTTTTGTGCGATTTTATTCTTGCTTCAAAAAAATTATAGCCTCGTACTTCTCCTAGCTCAGAAAAAGCTATTTCACAGACCACAACATTCCTTATTTGATTTGGTACTAATGAGCAAAGATTATTAGAAATTTCTTCTGGAAGCATAGGTATTACTTTCGACGGGAAGTATATAGATGTTCCTCTATTTAAAGCCTCATCATCAAGAGCGGTGCCAAGCTGAACTAATTCTGCCACATCTGCAATAGCTACACTTAAGGTAAAGGATGATTTTGAGTAAATGCAATGAATTGCATCGTCAAAATCTTTTGCATCTGAACCATCTATTGTTATAAATGGAACTTTGGTAAGATCTTTTCTTTTAGAATTTAAGTCTAGTTCTGTGTGCTTAAGTTCATTAAGCACTTCTTTACCCCATTCAAATGAAATATTATTTTCATCTATAACTTGCGATATGGTTGCTTCGAGTTCATTCATAAGGAGAGTTTAGTTTAATTAAGATAAAAAGGGGTTTATATTAGATTTATAGTTTATTAATTTTTTACTTTCTATATTCAAAATTCAGCCCAATAATTCTTCCTCTGGGATCATGCGCTCTTGAATCAAAGCTAAAGTCTGGAGCATCGTAAACTCTTGGAGAAGACTCATCAAATATATTTGATGCAGATAATTTATAATTTAATACTCCACCTTTAAAACTTATATAGCTTTCTATTGATAAATCAATAACCAGAAAAGATTCAACTTTATTTTTATATCCTAGCTGCAAGCCGCGTGTCGAAATAACTCTACTATTGTTGTAGCCATCTATATACCTTGCAGCAATCCTATAGTTATATTTTTTTACATTTAATCCCAATGATGTATTTATTCTTATCTTTGGCAATGAATACAGGTGAGTATCATAATTGAATTTACCTATTCTATTAATCAATTCATTGGCTCCTACTCCAGATGGCGTAAGAAACTTTTCAAGTGAAGTAGCCTCTAGATTAGCACTTAAAACTCCATGATCTGGTGATTCAAATATTGTAATTTTGTAACTTAAATCAACTCCCGAGATTTTAGTATTTTCTTCATTAAAATATGATGTTGTTACACCAATAAGATCGCCATTTTCATTTCTGGTTACGCTTTCTCCAAAAGGGTTTTGGTCTAGAAGAGCTTGCGCACTTTCACCAGTGACCCTGTCAGTGAAGTCTAAACTCCAATAATCTATAGCGATTTGTTGTGAGGAGTTTTTAAAAAGAAAACCTATATTCTTATTAACCGAGGAAGCAGGCTTTAATTCTGGATTTCCAATTTTAGCTTGCCTAATAAAGGGGTTATTGTCATTAATATCTCTTATGCTTCCAAGGTTGATATCACTTGAGTACATTTGGGCCATTGACGGCATTGAAAATGAAGAACCTCTTGAGGCTCTAAAATAAAAACCATCTATCAACTTGTACTTGAAAGATAACTTAGGGTCGAATGAAGAAACATTGTTAAATTTTTCAAATCTTCCAGAAAATCTCCCGCTAAAATTTTTTAAGCTTTTTCCAGCTTCAAAAAAAGCAGCATATTTTTTTCTGCTTTTAGAAACATTTATACCGCCTCCTAAAAAAAATAGATCCGCCGTCTTCAAGATTTGACCTTTTTCATCAAATTTTGCTTCGCTTATCTCGTCATAATATATTTGTAAATTTTCTTTATTTATTTGAAGCCCATAAGCAAAGTTAATATCTCCAATATTAGTTCTAATAATCGCTTCTAAACTTTTCAAATACGACTTTTTATTAGAAACCTCAGCCCCAGTAACATAATCAACAAGCTCGTTAGAATTATTAGCCGGAGTGAATATATCCCAAAAAAAATCTTCACCAGTTGAGGAGTTTAATTTGACTCCATCAAGAGCATCAACAAATCTTGAATCAATAATGTCTGGTCTAAAATGCATATTTGCATGTTTGCTTGATGTGAAAGAAATTTCTAATTCAGTATTATCATCTATCTGACCAGATATCATTTGGTTAAAATTATATTGCTTGATATCTTTTGGAGATTTCGGTGACATAAATTCTGGTCCTAAGGGGCGCCCATACCAAGTGACTGGAACATTGAATGGGCTTCCACCCTGACCAGGTAATATTTTTCTTGAAAGAAATGGAAGTGCTGGGTATGAGGGTGACTGAGGATTATCATTAACCTTGATGTTTGAAAACATAAAAGTTGATTCATAATCAAACAGCCCTAGATCATAGTTTATATGTGTATAAATTTTTCTATGATTCTCATCATTTACTAGATTAAACCTTTCTCCATAATTAAAACCACAGGTTTCATTATTTACTAGAGTACCGCCATTGGATTCACACTCCGGGTCAGGTATTTTCTGGCCGGCAT
Source organism: SAR86 cluster bacterium (assembly GCA_029254395.1). Classification (GTDB taxonomy): domain Bacteria; phylum Pseudomonadota; class Gammaproteobacteria; order Magnimaribacterales; family D2472; genus CAJQGY01. Next base: position 9,510 of record JAQWXQ010000008.1, read on the forward strand.
CATAAGCTCCCGCCCATAATCCATCTTCAACAATATCATCTTCAACAACTCTAAACGACCTTCCTAGGCCACTTACTGCCAACTCTGAAATTCCATCTACTTCTGAAGCAGACAGAGGCTTTCTATCCATCACACCAATACCAAAAACATAATTCAATTTTTTGAATGTGGATCCATATAAGACACCAAATGATGAGTCGCTCTGGTTATAATTTGAGGTCTTTTTATGATCTGCTTGAATCTTGATTCCTGAGAAATCAGATTCAGTTTTTATGTTAACCACCCCTGCAACTGCATCTGATCCATATATTGAAGTTGCACCTTCTTTCAATAAATCAATCTGCTTTAGTGCAATCTCTGGGATAATATTTAAATCTATATAACTACTTCCATCTGATGATGGCGTTCCTGCAAAAGTATGCCTCTTTGAGTTCAGTAAAATTAGCGTGGAAGAATGACCCAGTCCTCTCATATTAAAAGATGACATGCCTTGATCAAAACCATCTAGATTGTTTGATTGAAAATGTGAACCTGAGGCAGAGGGCAGATGTTTAGCAATTTCTCCGATATTAGAAACATTAAAGTTCTTATAGTCTTTCTGAGTGATGACCTGAAGAGGGTTAGAATCTTGCTCAGATTTTTTAGTGATAGATCCTGTTATTATAACTTCTTCAATATTTTGATTACCCAATATTGGTAAAGAAGCTAGTACTAAAAATAGTTTAGAAAGTCTTGAAAATTGAGCCATCAAATTTTTGAATAAAAAGATGGATTTTACAGGATTAAAAGTATTCTTGAAACTTGAATTTAACTAGATACTACTTTCAGGTTCGTGGCAGTCACAGTTAGTCTTTTTGCATATTTGATAGTTTTTATAGTGAGATAGTACAACTAAAGCAGAGCCAAACATTGTCAAAGATAGCTCGCCATTATCACCTAAAATACCTTCGCCCATTACCACAGCAAGAACAAGGGTAAGTAACCCAATCACACCCAGCACAATGAAATTTATAGTTTTATGATTTTTATACCCAAGACTTAAGGCAAATATACTAACAGGAACTGTAATAAGTAGGATTAATTTATGAATAAGCTCGCTCTCAACTGACATTGCCATAAAACTATATGTAAGAACAATTAACGACGGCGCAAACAAACAATGTACTAGACAGACCATAGACAAAGTCATTGCAAATTTATCAGATAGTAATTGTGTTTTCATTGTTGCCCTAAAGTTTCCCCAAATTCATTATACATATGAACTTGGGGAGACATAATATACAGAATTTATTTAATTAGAAAGTTAAATTAAATTTCATTCCATAGTTTTTTCCAGGCAATGGAACCTCATCTTTTACAAAAGATGAATGGTTTCTGGCAGCTTCATCAAGCAAATTGTTGCCAAATAATGATATTTTAAGAACTCCTTTACCACTTATTTCATATGTTTTGGTAAGTCTAGAATTCAGCATTTGATATCCATCAGTTGCAGTTTCACCCTCTCCAAATGAGCTTTGCTTTTCAACATCTTTTAAATTTAATCTAAAAGTTAAATCATTTTGCGCATAAGACAAAGAGTATATATTTCTAGCTGGATTGATTCTTGGAACATTATGACCGTCTGAGAATTGAGCATTAACAACATCTCTACCAAATGATAAAGTTAGTTCGCCAGCTCCCAACTCAACAGTTCTTCCAAACTCTATCTCATACCCATCAAAATCAGCATTCTCCTGGATATAGTTTGCATGAATAAGATTTCCATGACCATGATCATCATGATCTTCATCACCATGATCTTCATCACCATGATCCTCATCTCCATGATCTTCATCGCCATGATCCTCATCACCTTCATCCATCAGAGTAATATAATTATCAACATCATTTATGAAGAAGCTAGCAAATGCATAGTAATCTCCATTCTCATAATTAAATGTTATATCTATGTTATTTGAGGTTTCACTATTAAGGTTAGGGTTTCCAACTTCAAACCTTCCTGTAGCTAAGTGAGGCCCATTCATAAACAACTCAATCACTGATGGCAATCTCTCAACACTTGCAAAGCCAAGATTTACATTTAAGTTACTATTTAGATCCTTGCCAATGTTAAATGCATAGCTAGACGTGCGATTATCAATCTCATATTTATCAGCATTGCCATCTTCATGGGAAACACTTCCTGTTCTAACAACGTCATCAAGCCTAGCCCCAAAATCAATATTATAAGATTCAAAATCTTTACTCACAAAGTAACCCAAGGTTAGTTCTCTATTGTTTGCAGGGTTCATAAAAGCTTCTTCACCAAATATAGATGTATCTTCATCTACAAAATTAAAAGATATTTTTTGACTAATCCCACTTTTAGATACATCAAAAATTGCACCATATTCAGACGAGTTATTTAGGAATAGAGTAGGGGCATGCTCCTCATGCTCTTCACCTTCATGCTCTTCACCTTCATGCTCTTCATGCTCTTCTTCAGCATGCTGCTCTGTTAATGAATAATCTGATTTTCTATATGTGTAATCCACTTTATTAAATAATGAGCCATTAGCATTATAGGATCCTTTCAAAGTAATACTTTCTGAGTCAGTAGTTGAGAATATTCTTTCGTCCTCATGCTCCTCATGCTCTTCACCTTCATGCTCTTCACCTTCATGCTCTTCACCTTCATGTTCTTCATGCTCTTCACCATGGAAGGGAATGCCATACATGCTCTCAATATTATCAACAGAAAGACCAATATAGCCCCAGTCACCAGTCTTGGATATACCAAACTTAGTTGCCTCAGACATATAATCTGAATTATTTATATAACCCATATTTTCTTCATGTTCTTCATGCTCTTCACCCTCATGCTCTTCACCTTCATGCTCTTCGTCATGATGCTCCTCATGCATAACTGCTCCGTTAGGGATATCGTAATTACCAAATTCTGAGTTTTTATACCCAAAATTTACATTAAAGCCGTTTAGATTATTTTTATAATTAAAATATTCAGTACTACCATCATTAACTGACTGTGTTTCATAGCCTGCTGCAAACTCAGCACCATCAAAATCCATTTGTGCTATGCAATCATCAACCACATTAATAATTCCTCCGATAGATCCATTTGCATATAGTAATGATGAAGGCCCCTTAACAATTTCAATTTGAGATATATCATTTAAATCTAAATCATTTAAATGATCTGCACCTAGAAATGAAACATCTCTATTAACCATTCCATTTTTAAGAATTTTGACCCTAGAGCCTGACATTCCTCTTATTATTGGCTGCCCAACAGCTGAGCCGTAATCAGCAATTGAAATTCCCAAATACCCGTCAATTGCAGCACCCAGACTTGATGTTGGACCATCTAATATTTCATCACCATCAATAACATATAAAGGTTTATCAATAGTATTTATATCCACTAAAGCAGATGTGACCACGACCGTTTCTTCCACAACTTGTTGAGAAAAAACATCGCTTGATTGAATCGCTATTAAAACTATAAAAGCGTTAAAAATTTTGTTCATACGAACTCCTTAAAAAAAATTAAATTAAAATTAAATTAAAATTAAATTTTTGGCGGAGCCCTTGAGTTAAAAATGCGAAGGAAAGACAGAGCAAGGCTTTTACCAGGCTCTATAGAAATTTTTATAGAAAAAAATCTTTGTAATTGGACTGAGATTAAATTTGGGACATCAACGGTCTTATTTTCAAAGTAATCACAGCTGATTAATTCATCACTTTCGTGAAAATGATCATGGATTAAAGAATCAGCAGATATAGAAGTAACAAATAGCAAACCTACTGCTAGAACTAATATATTATTTTTGTATCTCATCATCTATAAATGTTAATGTTTTAAACATACCATTCCAGGTATATCGCCATTTTTAAGGTCACGTAGTGTATCAGTTGCTTGAGAGATATGTCTAGACTCAACTTGCACAGGATCAATTTTTCCAGATCTTACCAATTCCATCAACTCTCCCATCTCTTTCAAACTTCCCACATATGTGCCGGAAATTGTTCTTGCAGTAAATGTATGTAATGGAAGTTGGAGATTAAACTGACCACCAAGAAGACCCACAAGAATATATTGCCCACCTTTACTAAATCCAAAAAGTTTGTAACCAAAATTTACTGATGATTCAGATCCAACAAAATCAATAACTGCACCAGCTGACCCATTTGTAAGATCTATGATTTTTTCTGAGGCTCCCTCATTTTTTGAATTTATAACTTCTCTAGCACCAGCTTTTTTAGCTGCTTGAAGTTTTTGATCATCGATATCAACTACTATAGGTTTAATATTAAAAGCAGCTTTAGCTATTTTGAGAGCTAAAAGACCAAGTCCTCCAGCACCAATTATCACAAGATTTTTTTGCCCTGATTTTAAATTAGCTTTTTTAAGAGCACTATATGCAGTAAGCCCTCTACAGGCATAACTTCCAGCTAACTCTTCAGGAGTGTCGCCAGCATCAAAAAGATATCTTGCATCCTTTACCAAAACATATTCTGCATGACCTCCATTCACAGAGACGCCTAAATTCTGTGCTGTAAATGGACCACAATAATGCTCCATATCATTTTTACACTCTTTGCAGTCGCCGCAACCAATCCATGGGTATACAACATATTTTTTACCTACTTCAACGCCACGAACATCTTCGCCAGTTTCAACAAGCTCACCATATATTTCATGACCCATTGCCAGAGGTTGAACAAGGCGAGATGTCATCTTTTTATCATTTCCAATATCAAAATAACCATCATGAATGTGAACATCAGAGTGGCATACTCCACAAGCGATAGTCTTGATTAAGACTTCTTTGCCCCTAGGGGTTGGCTTATCACAAACTACCTCTTCAAGAGGCAAACCATTTCCTGTAACTACATATGACTTCATTTATATTAAATACATTATTTAAAACTTATTATAGTTTTTCTATTAATATCTTCCCATCTTTTTTGATCAACCAGATAACAAAGAATTGAATCAGAGTCATTGCTCTGTTTAACCGAAAAATTATTAGGTATCTCTGAAGATAACAGGGTACATTTCTCAGTTATCTCTCTTTCGCTTTTAAGTGATTTAAAAGTTATTTCGACTATCCCAGTTTTCAATTTATTTATTATTTTATCCATATTTTTTAAATGAGAAATAAGTAAGAACTTTTAAGATTATATGGTATTTAATTTCAAGATCTAACAACATATACTATTTATATGAAAATTATATACATTAAATATATTCTTAGTTTTTCTTTAGCTTTCTTTGTTTCAATCTCTGCAGCATCTCAAAACATCCCTTTTGAATCAACGTATACACCAATGTCACACTCCAGTGTGCTGCTTAAGAACGCAAATGTTTTTGATGGCGATGGCAACAAGTTCTTAAATACAGATATTATTTTGCAAGATGGAAAGATTGTAGCTATAGGAAAAGACTTACCAAGTTCTTCGGATTTAGAGGTTGTAGATGCAACTGATAAGTGGGTGACACCAGGCATAATTGATATTCACTCTCACATGGGTGTTTATCCAGCACCTTCTGTAACATCAAGCTCTGATGGTAACGAATCCACAAGCCCTGTAACCGCTGATGTATGGGCAGAACATTCAATATGGGTCCAAGACCCACAATTTGCTCTTGCTTTAAAAGGAGGAGTAACTTCATTTCATATTTTGCCGGGCTCAGCAAATTTGATCGGTGGCAGGGGCGTGACTGCAAAAAATGTCCAACGAAATACAATTAATTCAATGAAATTTCCAGGAGCGCCGCATTCATTAAAAATGGCTTGTGGTGAAAATCCAAAAAGAGTTTACGGTAATAGAGGCAAAGCACCTAAAACAAGAATGGGCAATGCTGCTGGATACAGAAAATCTTGGATTGAAGCATCGGGGTATTTGAGCAAGTTAGATGAGTACGAAAAAAAATCTGAAGACGTCAAAGAAATGGGATACAAGCCACAAAGAGATTTGGAGCTTGAAACGTTGGCTGGAGTTTTAAGGGGAGATATATTGGTACACAATCATTGTTACAGAGCGGAAGAGATGGCAATGATGATTGATATAGCTAATGAATTTGACTATAAAATTACAGCTTTTCATCATGCAGTTGAGGCATACAAAATAGCTGATTTATTAGCTGACAATAATATCTGTGCAGCATTGTGGGCAGACCACTGGGGTTTTAAGCATGAGGCTTATGACATGGTTCAGTCTAACGTCGCAATTGTAGATCAAGCTAGAAATGGAACTGGTTGCGCTATAGTTCATTCTGACAGTGATATTGGCATTCAACATTTAAATCAAGAGGCCTCAAAAGCTTTAGCTGCAGGAGTTAGAGCAGGATTTGATATAACACAGGCTAGAGCAATGAAATGGATAACAAGTAATCCTGCAAGAGCAGCAGGTATTTACGATGTAACAGGGTCTATTAAAGTTGGAAAGAATGCAGATGTGGTTTTATGGAGTGAAAATCCATTTAGCGTCTATTCTCTTGCTGAAAAAGTCTACATAGATGGCGCACTTGCTTTTGACAGAGAATCAGGTCTCGAGCCTGCGTCAGATTTTGATATTGGCATATTAAATCCATCAAAAAATAGGATAGATGAGTAATGAATATTTCTAAGTTTCTTAAAATATATGTTGTTTTTTGTTTAATTCTCTTCAACCAAACTGCATATGCTAATGAAGTTCTTATTACGAATGCTAAGATTTATGATGGCCAATCAGATAATCCATATTTTGGAAATATTTTAATAAAAAATGGAAAAATACTGAGTATCTCAGATGATATATCAAATGCTGAGAGAATTATTGACGCGGATGGCAGAATAGTTACACCTGGTTTTATTGCTTCAGATACTGAAATAGGAGTTATTGAAATTGGTTCTCTTAGTGTGACAAGAGATGATTCACCTAAAATTTATAATATTGGATTTTCTATATTTGATGCCTTTAACCCAAATTCAACATTAATTCCATGGAATAGAGCAAACGGAATAACCTCAGCATTGTCACTTCCAAAAAATTCATTGAGTCCAATCGGGGGCTTAGGCTCTTTTTTTGATCTAAATAGTGACCTTAATATATCCGGAAAAAAAGACATTGTAATGATAGGTAAAGTCGGAGGAAGCTCTTCCAAATCTAGAGCTGAAACATTCGCATTAATGGAAGATATATTAGACTTAGCATTCTCCATTGATTCAAAAGTTATTAAATCAGACACAGAAATAATAAGTTTTATGAATGATATGCCTTTAGTTAACCACCTAAACCTTAAGGTACGCGACATAAAAGCGCTTTACAAACTTGCTAATAACAGGCTTCCACTGATCATAGAGTCTAACAGGGCATCTGATATTCTTAAATTGATCAAATTGAAGAAAAAATATAACTTAAACCTTATTATCATGGGAGCGCAAGAAGCTACACTAGTATCAACTCAAATTGCTGAAAGCAGAATACCTTTAATTATTGATCCAATGAATAATATTCCAAATTCATTTGATGAGCTTGCATCAAATATAAATGCATCTGCAAGGCTTGAGCAAGCTGGAATATCTCTAATGTTTAATGCACCGCGAGATCATAATTATCATCTCATTAGACAAGGGGCAGGTGTTGCAGTTGCAAATGGTATGTCATATGGCGGAGCAATCAAGGCATTAACAAGTAACTTTTCTGAGGCTTTTGGTATTAGTTCAAAAGGAGTGTTAAAGAAAGGAGCATCTGCTGACCTTGTTATATGGTCTAGTGATCCTCTTGAGCCTTCAAGTATTCCAGAGAAAGTTTTTATTAACGGAGTTGATACAAGCTTAATAACAAGATCGCTTAGGCTGCAAGACAGATACATACAAAACTTAGATAAACCAAATACTTATAGATAAAAAAACCCATCTTAGAGATGGGTTTTGATGTTTGGAGCCACCTGTCAGAGTCGAACTGACGACCTGATGATTACAAATCAACTGCTCTAGCCAACTGAGCTAAGGTGGCGAAGTTGATTATTATATACAAATATTTATTTTGGGAAAGGGCAATTTGTACCTCCAATACCACAATAACCATTTGGGTTTTTAGCTAAGTATTGCTGGTGATATTCTTCAGCAAGATAATATCTTTGATTTTCAACTATCTCAGTGGTTATTTCACTGAAGCCTTTTTTTAACAAAGCTAACTGATATTTGTTTTTAGACTCATGCAAAATCTTAAGGTCTTCAAAATGAGAACAATTGATAATAGATCTATACTGAGTTCCAATATCATTCCCTTGCCTCATCCCTTGAGTAGGATCGTGACATTCCCAAAATACAATTAACAAAGCTGACAGCGTAATTATATTTGGATCATAGTAAATTTTCACAACCTCAGCATGATTTGACTCTCCCCTACAAACGTCTTCATAAGATGGATTATTCAATTCACCCCCGCAATATCCAACTGAAGTTAAATAAACACCATTGAGGTCCCAAAATTTTCTTTCGACTCCCCAAAAGCAACCTGCTCCTAAAATTATTTCTTTATGCCCATCAGGAATAGGCTTATCTAAATCTATATTTTTTAAATAATGGATCACTAGTAAACTCCTAATATTGAGATTTCACCATAATGGTATGTTTTTAAATTATTTTTACTCTGGAGAAGCAAGCTGCCATCATCATTTATACCCACAAAAGCCCCTTCATCTAAAATATTACCATCTTGCATGATTTTTATTTTTTTTTGTAAATGCATACAATAACTTTCCCACTTCTCTTTTAAAAGAGCGCTATCATTTTTAAAATTTAAGAACCCTAGTATTATTTTATTAATAATCTCTTCTCTTTTTATTTCAACATCAAGTTCAGAAAGGTCTCCCCACCAAGCCTCTTTATCTTGCAGATTAATATTTATACCAATTCCAGTAATACTTAAAATATCCTTTCCAAGTATTTCTTGTTCAACCAAGATTCCTCCAACTTTCTTGCTATTGAAAATAATATCATTTGGCCATTTTAGCCCAAGTCTGTCACTGCCTTTAATTGAACTAAT
>JAQWXQ010000019.1 GCA_029254395.1 SAR86 cluster bacterium
AGAATGCCTCTAAAAAAATTAGCAACGTGAGGGCTAAAAAATATATCTTTATAGCTATGAGCCCTAACCTCTCTTTCATGAATGTGATCTGCTAGTTTATAAGGAATAATATTGTCTGAAAGGTTTTTAGGGTCATTTTTATCGTTTGGAGAAGATCCAGCTCCGCTGAAACCTGAAATACCAATAGAAACTAATTTATTTTTAATAAGATTAGTAATGGGAGCCACGGATAATTGAATAGCGGTTGCATAACAGCCAGGATTGGATATGTTTGGATTTGGGCTATCATTATGTATTTCTGGAATCCTATAAACCCACTCATCATCAAACCTGTGATCAGAGCTTAAATCTATAATAATAATTGACTGTGAAACCTTTCTAATTACCTCGACATATTTAAAAGACTGTTCGTTTGGAAGAGCCAAAATTACAATATCTATATTATTTAGATTAATATCTTCTATTGTGAGTAGTGAATATTTTAGGTCTTTATTTTTAGTATATTTTAAAACTCTTTCTCCAGCAGAGCTTGAAGAATAAGCTTGGTTTAGAGAAAAATTAGGATGTATATTAATTAATTGGATAATTTCTTGGCCTACATAACCCCTCCCACCAAAGAGCGCTATATTAAAATTCTTAATCATAGATAATTGTCCTTGGCTGCTTTGATGCAAACTGTATACAAGACATTAATTCATTCAAGTCATCAATTCCTATCCAAAAAATATGCCATTTATCTATTTTTTGAAACCCATCAGCAACATCTTTATAAAATTTATTAATAGAATTAGTTGATGCAGATCTCCAAAATATTTTTTTATTTTCTTTTATCATCTTCTTCCACATCGCATTACCAAGACCCTCCCCTTTTGCAGACGGGATGACTGAGAACTTATCCATGTATGTTACAGAATGGTCATTTGATAGAACAATTGCAGATCTTTCACATTCGCTAATTAAGTAACTTTTTCTACCAGTGTTGAAATAATTTGGAACAAGTTTGCCATTGAAGGATGACTCTAAAATACTTTTTAAGAATTTGGTCTGATTTTCATCAATAAAATCATATCCAGAGATGTTATGACCAGCTTTAACCAGTGTGCCTGATCCTGCATCAGTGAATAACTCCTTACTTAAATGAAGTGAGGTGGTAATAGATACAGAGCTTTTGGATGGAAGGACATCAGTTAGTAACTTGATTTGTTGAAGCTTTAGTTTCATTCCTGAGTGCAACCAACTTTCATTCATTAATTGTTCATAATCATCATTGATATTTATGTTCGTAATTAGTTGGTTGTTTTCATTAAATATACCTCCAACCTCTGATAGAAAGACAACCTTATCAGGCATGATTTCTTTAGCTAAAGCTAAGGTTGCCATATCTGCATTTATATTGACATCTTGCATTGCTTTAGTCTTGCCTAATGGCGATATAACAGGAACAATTCCTTTGCTTATTGCTTGGGTAATCATTGCCGTTTCAACTCCTACTACATCACCCACATAGCCTAATTCAGGATTATTTATCTCACAATTGAAAATATCATCTACGAAAGAAACTGCATTAATATTATTTTCATTTAATAAATTAACTAAGTTAGCATTTTCTTCAACAAAGACCTTTAAGGCTGTTTGCAAAACTTTTTCAGAACTAACTCTCTGGCCATCAATAAAAGAAAAATCAATTTTTTCTTTCTCAAGTCTTTCGCTTAGCATTGGTCCTGCACCATGAACAATAATAGGAATAAGACCCACTTCGTTTAGAAACCCAATTGATGAGATTAAATTATCTATATCATTTTTAAGTATCGCTCCGCCCACTTTTATAAGCGCAAACCTGTAATCATCTGATGAAAATCTCTCTATATATTTTCTAATTTCTTT
>JAQWXQ010000021.1 GCA_029254395.1 SAR86 cluster bacterium
TATACTTTAAAGGGAATTGCTAACTCTCAACCAGATAGCTGGGGCTCAGGTCAAACTGCTGACGGAAGAGTTCTTGAGCTAACAGGTACTTTGGCTGCCAAAGATGTTTACTTGATAACAGGTGTTGATAGTAGCTATGGTGACATAGATGATTATATTGTATCCCAGGCCGATCTTCAGCTTGATTACGAAAGCCCAGTTCACTTTAATGGTGATGATGCGGTTGGACTATTTAAAGGTGATACCTTGCTTGATTCAGTCGGGACAGATGGCCCTGCAGATATCGGTATTGGGTGGGAAGTATGTGGTGTTGAGAATGGAACAAGAAGGCATACATTAATTAAAAAGTCTGACAAAGTTGGAGAATCTGATTGGGCAGTATCTGCTGGAACTAATGCTGATAATTGTCACTGGATTGTAAAAGATGAAGGCTTCTTCTCGGATGCAGGTTTTCATAACCAGGAAGTTAAGGTTGTCTCAGTACCTAACGGTATATCAGGTGGTTTTACAATTGACGGTCAAAGCAAACCAAGCCTAACCCTTGAAAGAGGTAAAACTTACAGATTTGATACTTCTGATTCAAGCCTTTCGTCACATCCAATAAGCTTTGGTGATGCAACTGAATCAAGCTCATCAAGTGCAACTTACGGAACACAAGTAGGAGTTTCAGGAACAGCTGGGTCATATTACTTATTAGAAGTAACTGATTCATTGCCTTCTACTTTCTATTATTTCTGTGGCAATCATTCTGGAATGGGAGGCTCTGTATCAATTACAACTTCTTCAAACTCTGCTCCTGAGTTAGTTGCTCCATCTGAGGTTTATACTTCACCATCAAACTATGTTTATGTTGATGAAGGAACTAAATCAGTAGCATCCTTTTCAGCAACTGACACTGATGCAGATACACTTAATTTCTTTGTTACCGGAACAGATGCTAGTTCATTTGAAATTTCATCAGCTGGGGCATTGGCATTTAAAAATGCTCCTAGTTATGACGGTAAAAAAGAATATTCATTAGTAGTGAATGTATCCGATGGATTGGCCTCAGATACGTTAACTGTTTCAGTATTTGTTGACAGACTTTGTACAGATACATTGATTGGATTTAATGTTTGTATCGAAGGCGAGTCTACAGGAGGCGTTTCTTATGACAGAGACAACGACTACGACACATGGAAGGATTGGGATAATGACTGTCAAAGTAATAGACATGAGGTTCTCATAGATGAGCATGATTCATCAACAGGTGTAGGCTTAAGCTATACATCAAGTACTAATTGCAGTGTTGCAACAGGTCGTTGGTACGATCCCTATGATAATGCTTACTTCTCAAGTGCCTCTGAGGTTCAAATTGATCACTTTGTTCCACTATCAGAAAGTCATAGAAGTGGTGCATGGGCATGGTCAAGAGAAAGAAAAACTATTTATGCAAATACACTTAATGTTTCAGAGCAGCTAATTGCTGTTGGTGGAAGTTCTAATGGTGCTAAAGGGAGTTCAGACCCATCAGACTGGATGCCAAACAACTCTTCTTACCACTGCACATATTACAGAGACTGGGTAAAAGTTAAGTCTATCTATAGACTTGGAATTAATTCATCTGAAAAAGATGCCATTGAATCTGGTTATAGTAGCTGTAATTAATTAAAAAATTTATCTAGATGACAATATTTATTGTCATCTAGATGTATAATCTTTTTTCATTTTTCGGAGAGTTGGCTGAGTGGTCGAAAGCGCCTCCCTGCTAAGGAGGTATATGGGTAACTGTATCGAGGGTTCGAATCCCTCACTCTCCGCCAGTT
>JAQWXQ010000059.1 GCA_029254395.1 SAR86 cluster bacterium
TCATATAGATTTAGAATGTATTATTACATTAATGTATGCAATGGTTGATTATATGAGACTACTTTTTTATAACCTATTAATTCTTATTTTCTTGCCTTTTATGCTTGCTCGAATATTAATTAAAAGTACGCAAGATAGGGACTATAGGCTAAATTTAACTCAAAGACTGGGCTGCTTGTCCTATGATGGTCCAGAAGGCCTTATTTGGTTTCATGCGGTGAGTCTTGGTGAGGTTATTTCTTCTGAAAAACTTGTTCGTGAACTCCTAGAGCATTCAAAAATTTTCTTAACTGTTTCAACCCCAACAGGGCTTAGGCAGGCTAAAAAAATCTATGGCACAAGTGTTGAAATAGCTTACGCTCCATGGGATTTTAAATTATTCACCAAAAGCTATTTTAATAAAATAAAACCATCAGCATTTGTTATTTTTGAAACAGAAATTTGGCCATCAATGATAAATACTGCCTACCAAAATGATATTCCTGTTTTTCTCTGCAATGGTAGAATGTCTAATAATTCTTTCAAGAGATACGCTAGTTTCAAAAACATTACTTCAGATACGCTTAAGAAAATAAATAGAATATTTGTCCAAAGCAAAGTACAAGCCTCTCGTTTCATTAACTTAGGTGCCGATGCTAGTAAAACAGAGGTTGTAGGATCTGTTAAATTTGATTTTCAAGACAACATTCTTAATTCTAATAATAATGCTAATAACGAAAAAATTGTTCTTTTTGCAAGCACTCACTCTGGAGAGGACGAAATCCTAATAGATGCATTTATTAATTTAAATCGGGAGATACCAAACACAAAACTGGTAATCGTTCCAAGGCATCCAGAAAGAGCAAATTCTATATCTTCAATGCTAAATAAAAAAAATATTTCTAATTACTTGAGCTATAACAGCTCACTCAACTTCAATTCAAAATCAGCAATTGTAATTGCATCAATTGGACTTCTAAGCTCTCTATATTCTCAAGCTAGCGTAGCTTTTGTTGGAGGAAGTTTGATTGGAAGCTCAGGGGGGCACAATATTATAGAGCCAGCTGCAGCTGGATGTCCTTTTGTTGTAGGCCCATATATGTATAACTTCCAAGATATTTTAGAGGAATTTTTAAATGCAGATGCTTGTATACAGATAAATGAATACAAAGAAATAGAACAATCATTGAAATCAATATTGACTGATAAAGATCAGCATGAAAAAATAAATGCATTAGCTCTAGTTAGGCGAAACAAAGGTTCCTCAGAGCTGCAGGCAAATAAAATATTACAATTATTAAAAAATTAGGAGCATATCTTGAAATTAGTCACAGCAATTATCAAACCATTCAAGGTTGAGGAAGTCAGGGCTTCATTAGAAAAAATTGGGGTTTCAGGAATGACAATGACCGAAGTTAAGGGATTTGGAAGACAAAAAGGGCACACAGAGTTATATAGAGGAGCTGAATACACAATAGATTTCCTTCCTAAAATCAAGTTAGAAATAGCGATTTCTGATGATATGGTTGAATCTGTAAAGGAGTCGATTATCGAAGCAGCAGCATCTGGTAAAATTGGTGATGGAAAAATATTTATTTCTCCAATTGAAGAGGTTGTTAGGATCAGAACAGGTGAAACAGACGAAGAAGCTCTCTAGATACTATTAACAAAATACCAAAAAATAAAATTATATTTCTATTAGGCCCGACTGCC
>JAQWXQ010000087.1 GCA_029254395.1 SAR86 cluster bacterium
TTTCGGCATCAAAGAATGTCAATCCCTTCGTATAGAAGATCGTTTTGATTTAATCATCTTGTGCGTTAAGCCGAAGGATGCCATGCAGGCTATGCAAGACATTACATCGGTGATTAAGAGGCCAGCGATACTCTCTTTAGTAGCAGGGATCAGTGCAAAAAAATATCTATCTGTTTCGAAAGATATTAAGTTAATTAGAGGCATGCCAAATACATCGTCAGAATTCAAAAAGGGCATAACAGCATTATGTAACATAAATGCTCCAAAAAACTTATATGGAAAAACTCAAAAACTATTTTCGCGCATTGGTGTTCCAGTAAGTGTAAGCACTGAGAAAAAAATGGATGATTACACGGGACTTATTGGGAGTGGTCCTGCATATTTTTTCCATTTACTTCAGGTTTATGAAAAACATCTACTAAAAATTACAGAAAACAATGATAAATTGACTAAGTTAATAATTAGCAACCTAATGATGGGTGTAGGTAAGTCTGTTATTGGTGATAAGTCTCTGGAAGACTTAATTTCTTCAGTTGCCTCAAAGAAAGGTACTACAGAGGCAGGCCTAAAATCTATGAAAGAAAATAAAATTTCTAGTTCATTCAATAAATCTATCAAGGCAGCTATAAAAAGATCAAAGGAGATATCCAGTGAGTTCTAATACTGTTCAACTTATTGCGCTCGTAAGTGGAATGCTAAGTTACGTAGTTAATTTATACTTTGTTTTTAATATACTAAGAGTTGATTATTTTAATCCTGTTGTAAAAATATTTGTAAAAATATTCAAGCCTCTATCGCAACTTGCTTTCTTTGTCCCTAATCAGGCGATTCTTGCTCTCGTCATTGCTTCTCTTTTGAAGTTTTTTGGTTTTTATATTGCCTATGGGGTGGATTATGGAATAGCCAACCTTTTAATAATTGCTTTGCTTGCAACGCTTAATATTACTCTACAGATTATCCTTTATTCTATTATTGGAGCAGTAATAATTAGCTGGGTTGCTCAAGGAAATGATCATCCCTTGCTGAGACTAATAGAGGAGATTTCATTCAAGGTTTTATCTCCCATAAAGAACATCATTCCGGCTATGGGAGGTTTAGACATATCACCATTAATTGGTTTGGTTTTTATACAGTACCTTCAGTCATTTATCGGGGGACTTATTCAGTCACTGGTATGAAGGTAACATCAAAAAAAATAAAATTTGAGAATGCCCTCAGCCTTGAATGTGGCTCAACACTTCCATCTTTTGAATTAATGTTTGAAACATATGGCGAGCTAAATAAACAAAATTCTAATGCCGTATTGGTGTGCCATGCATTTTCTGGCAATCATCATGCTGCTGGCGAATCTAATTTAGACTCATCAATTGGATGGTGGGATCAAATGATTGGGCCTAATAAGGCTATTGATACAAATAAATATTTTGTTGTTTGCTCAAATAATATTGGAGGTTGTGGCGGCTCTTCTGGACCCACAACAATTAACCCTACTAATGAAGAGGTATATGGAGCAGACTTTCCTGTTGTATCAGTTGTAGATTGGGTAAATACTCAAAAAATATTAATGGATTATTTAGGCATTAGTAAATGGGAGCTAGTTTTAGGCGGAAGTCTTGGAGGGATGCAGGCTCTCCAATGGGCTATCTCTTACCCAGAAAATATTAATAAGGCTGGAATATTTGCTGCTGC
Source organism: SAR86 cluster bacterium (assembly GCA_029254395.1). Lineage (GTDB taxonomy): Bacteria > Pseudomonadota > Gammaproteobacteria > Magnimaribacterales > D2472 > CAJQGY01. The sequence continues at coordinate 1,690 of JAQWXQ010000087.1, forward strand.
TGCTCAAGCAAGCACGCAAAATATTGCAATGAACGAGGTTGCGAGAGAGTCCATCCGCAAGGATGAGAACTTCTATGATGGGCATTATTTAAAAAATAATACTAAGCCTAAGAAAGGGTTAAAAACAGCTCGTATGTTAGGCCATATTACATATCTATCAGAAGAGCATATGGATTTAAGATTTGGAAGAAAATTCCAAGATAATGAATCGAAGATAACAAGAGATGTTGATTTTGAAATTGAAAATTATCTTCAATACAAAGGTGAGAAATTCTCGGATGCTTTTGACGCAAACACATATATCTTGATGACGAAGGCTATGGATAATTTTGATCCATCAAGCAATGAGGACGGGGATCTTAAAAAAGCACTAACAAATATTAAATCAAAGCTCCTAATTATAGGTTTTAAGACTGATTGGCTTTTCCCTCCAAAAAAAGGAAAAGAAATTCAACTTGCAGCTATGGAAGCAGGAATAAAATCATCATTTGTTGTATTGGATGGAAAGCACGGCCATGATAGCTTTCTATTTATGTCAGATAGATACTTTAAAATCATTAGATCATTTATAGAATCCTGATATGCCAATAACTGAAATAATAAAAAAATGGATAACTGAGGGAGCAAATGTAATAGATTTTGGCTGTGGCGATGGGTCTTTGCTTTGTGACTTAAAGGATTCAAAAAATATTAATGGCTACGGTATAGAAATTGATCCTGATCAAATAGAGTTATGCATAGAAAACGGAGTATCTGTCATAGAACAGGATATTGATCAAGGCATTCAAGACTTCTCGTCTTTTAATTTTGATATTGCAATCATGGCTAGCTCCATACAATGTCTTAAAAATCCGGATGTTGCTTTAGATAAAATGCTGGATATTGCAGATTGCTGCATTGTTACTCTGCCTAATTTTGGTCATTGGAAGTGTAGGCTGGATGTGTTCTTGGGAAGAATGCCTGTAACGAAAAGTCTGCCTGTGACCTGGTATGAAACTAATAATTATCATCTTTGTACCATCAAAGATTTTGAGAATCTTTGTGAAGAAAGAGGGTTTATTTTAAATAAGCGAAAGTATCTAAATACGAATTATAAAGAAAGCTGGTTATCGTCACTCAGGCCAAATCTTTTTGCTGCAGAAGGAGTTTACTTAATTGAAAAGGAATAAAGAAATATTACTTGCCTCATCTAATAAAGGGAAAATTGCAGAATTTCAGAAGATCTTTGTAAATAAGAATCTCGTTTCTCTATCAGATCTGGGTATTGGTGATGCAATTGAGGATGGTTTAAGCTTCCTTGAAAATGCTATTAAAAAAGCAAGACATGGTGCTAAATATTCTGGCTTATATTCCATAGCAGATGATTCTGGACTTGTCGTTCCTGATTTAAATTTTGAGCCAGGCATATACTCTGCAAGATATGCTGGAAGTGATTCGACAGATGAGCTTAATAGAGAAAAGTTAATATCGTCTATAAAAGGAAGTGGGAAGGATTCTTTGGATGCTTATTATGTTTGTATCATTGTTGGTATGTTTAATGAGAACGATCCTATGCCTATTTTTGCATCAGGCAAGATTCATGGAAAAGTATCTATTTATGAGAGTGGTGAGGGTGGATTTGGTTATGATAGGCTCTTCTACCCAAGAGGGTACTCATCATCAATGGCTTCTATCGAAAGTGATGTTAAAAATAAAATTAGTCATAGAGGCCTTGCTGCATCAGATTTTATAAACAAATTTAATAGCATTGAACCTGTCTAATATTCCGTTAAGTCTATATATACATCTTCCTTGGTGTGAGAAAAAATGCCCTTATTGTGATTTTAATATTTCAATAAATAAATCTGATACAGATGAGGTAAATTTAATAAAGGCAATTATTTTTGATATTGAGAATTCTAGAGTTGCTATTAATAATAGAAAATTTAAATCTATTTACTTTGGAGGGGGCACTCCGTCACTTGTTAAAGGTGAGTTAATAGGTTTAATTATCAATTTTCTTAACAAGAATGATCTTATTGCAAATAATGCAGAAATTAGTTTTGAATTTAACCCTCAGGAAGTTTCCAAGGATTATCTTGATTGCATTGTTGGCCATGGAATTAATAGGTTATCTATAGGTGTGCAAAGCTTTGATGATAAAACCCTTTCTTCACTTGAAAGAAACCATGACAGGGAAAGATCTCTTGAATCTCTCGAGGTCATATCATTGCTAAAAGGTGTTAGGACAAGCATTGATTTGATATATGGCGTTATGGGCCAAACATTGACTTCTTTTGAGGGTGATTTAAGAACATTTAGTCAGTTTGATTTGAGTCACCTATCTTTATATCAACTAACCATTGAGCCAAATACAATCTTTTATAAAAGAGAGCTGAAAATCCCTAGTGAAGAGAGAATAGAAAGCATGGAGAGGTCTGCAAAAAAAATCTTAAATTCTAATGGATATTTTCAGTATGAGGTTTCGTCTTGGTCGCCAGATGACCAGAAAGGTATTCATAATATGAATTATTGGTCATATGGAGATTATCTTGGTGTTGGTCCTGGAGCTCACTCAAAAATAACTTTAGATAATGGAGTTTATCGAAGCATTAAGATGAAGAAGGTTTTGTCGTATATAGAGAATCCGTTAAAAAATAATGGTAAATATATCCCAAAGGATGAAATTGATTTAGATCTTGCTATGAATTTTTTAAGAATTAAGGAGGGTGTGAGTTTAGAAGATTTAAAAAAAAATACTTACCTATTTTCAGATAGTTTTTTTAATAAACTAGATATTGCAGTAAGAAAAGGTTTAATAGAGAAGGATAGATTTAAAGCAACTGATCGTGGTTATAAGTTCCTAAATGATACTGTAAATATTTTTAGTTAAATTTTTTTTAAATTAAATTTATGGATATCCCTTCCCTCTCTGATTGCCCTGGCTTGGAATCTTGTTACAGGAAAATTATTGAATGGATAATCTTCTGAGGAAATATACCCCTCTGCAACACGAACAGCTTCAGATATTCCATCAGCATAATCATCCCAGTCAGTAGCAATGTAAAGGTTGCCTCCTTTCTTTAAGGTGCTTCGAGCAAGAGCTAAAAAATCAAGGTTTATAAGTCTTCTCTTGTGGTGTTTGGCTTTTTGCCATGGGTCAGGACATATAATTAGCATACTCTCAAATATCGGTGCTTTTATTGTTTCTAATAGCTCCCTGACATCCCCATTATGAATTCTAATATTAGATAAATTATTTTCTTTTATTTTGCCTATTAAAGACCCAATGCCTGAAAGGTAGACTTCTGAACCAACAAATAAAGTTTCAGGATTTTCTTTTGCTATCGAAATAATATTTTCCCCATCACCAAAACCAATTTCTATTGTTGAGGATTTAAAGTCATTTGATATGTTTTTAATATCATTGAAGTCAGAAACTGAAAATTTATTCAATTCTTCAATATTTTCGATTTGTTTTTTTGTGATTCTTCCTCTGCGTTTTACAAAAGAAGGTAAATAATTAAAATGCATTTATTAATTATTTATAATTGAGGGGTGATTAATCAGCTGTATTATGCAGCTTCGCCCATGGAAGCCTTAAGTTTTTTAAGGGCTCCAGTCTCGATCTGCCTTATTCTTTCTGCAGAAACTCCATACTCATCAGCAAGCTCATGCAATGTTGCTTTTTGATCAGCAAGGTATCTTCTTAGAAGAATGTCCTTGCTTCTGTCATCAAGAAGTTTCAATGCTTCCATTAGATTTGCATTGTTAACTTTTTCAACTTCCTCGTTAGCAACCATCATTTCGGGATCGTATCTTTTATCTTCAAGATACTGTGCTGGAGACATCATTTCCTCATCATCATTGGTTGATGTGGGGCTATCGAATGCTGCATCTGTTGAAGAAAGTCTATTTTCCATATGTAAAACATCTTTCACTTCAACATTAAGATCATTAGCTATTTTTTCTGCTTCATCTTTAGTCAACCATCCAAGTGATTTCTTTTTACTTCTTAGGTTGAAAAAGAGCTTCCTCTGAGCCTTGGTTGTAGCAATTTTAACTAGTCTCCAATTTCTTAATATATATTCATGAATCTCAGCCTTTATCCAATGCACCGCGAATGAAACAACTTTCACGCCTTTATTTGGGTCAAACTTATCAACTGCTTTCATAAGGCCTACATTCCCTTCTTGAATGATGTCAGCTAATGGAAGTCCGTAGCCTTGATAAGAACGAGCAATGTGAACGACAAACCTTAAATGATGAATGACAAGTTGCCTAGCAGCATCAAGATCATCTTCATCATAAAGCTTGAATGTGAGCTCTTGTTCTTGCTCTCTTGTAAGAATAGGAATTGCATGCACAGACGACAGATAGGACTCTATGTCCTTGCCCGGAGTGGTTAAATTTATTGGTTGTAAACTTGTTCCCATATCTTATTATGCTCTAAATTTATATTATATTATATAAATAAATTATATCGAACTAAATATTATAGCAATTTTTTTGTAAATTCGCTCAAAATAGGCATAAATTTATCTTTGAGGTCATTGTTCCTAAATCCAAAAAAAGGTGGATTAAGAATTGAATCTGTTTTCCCATAGCTAAGATCGCTGAAATCTTTAGCCTTCACTATTAGTCCTCCCTTGCTTCTTAAGAAGCCCTCAGCTGCGGCTATATCCCATTCAGATGTTGGTCCGAATCTTGGGTAAAAATCTGCATCGCCTGTTGCTAAAGAGCAAATTTTTAAAGAGCTTCCTTTTTCAATTATGCTAAAACTAATGTCTTTTAATCTCAAGAAATCTAAAAAAGATTTGTCTACGTCTGTTTGGTGGCTTTTACTCATAACAATTCTTAAAGAGCTGCCTGTATAACTTTCCTCTTGCTCAGTTTTCTCAATATCAAATACTGACCCGCTCCAGATTTCACCACTAAATGGTGCCCCAACAATTCCAAATATTGGCTTGCCATTTCTGATTAGCCCAATATTTACAGTAAATTCTGTCGATTTATTAATAAATTCTCTAGTTCCATCTAGCGGATCGACAATCCAAAACAGTTTATGGTTATGATTCAACAGGTCATTTGAATATGTCTCTTCTGAAATAATCGGTATTTCCGGTGAAATAGCCTTTAATGCTTTCATAATAACTTCATTGGCTGCAAGATCAGCAATAGTCACAGGCGACCCATCAGATTTATCTTTTTTACCCAAATCATCACTATTATAGATATCCATAATTTCTGATGAAGACCTAATTACAGTATTCTTTAAAGCAGGTAAGATGTTATCTAAATAATTTTTTGAGATGTCCATATTATTAATTTAAATAACTATAACTATATATTACTAGATATAGATGGTGTGATTTTGGATCAAGTTTTTGATAACTTTTACTGGTCAGAACTGGTTCCAAGGGAAATATCAAAAATTAATAGTGTCCCATTAGATAAAAGTAGGGAACAAGTTGCCTTAATGGGAAGGGATCTTGCTGGAACTTTGCCTTGGTATGAGATTGATCACTGGGAAAAAAAGTTTTGTATAGACTTGATAGAGCCTGCAAGGCAAAATTCATCTCGTATAAAATTTCTACCAACGGCACAAGAGTCTCTAAAAAAATTAAATGCTTTGAATAAAAAAATTATTTTTTTAACTAACTGTGATGCAAGACTTTTAAAGATAAAATCTGATGCTGTCCCATTATTACAATACTGTTCAGCTTTTCAATCGAGCACTGATCTTGGGATCATCAAAGAAAATAAAAATTATTGGCCAATTGTGTTTAATAAATTTAAGATTGATCCAGCCTCATCATTATTTATAGATGACAATAAGCAGATTGTTGCAGCTGCAGATAGAGCAGGGATTAAATCATCATTCCATGTGACTGAGCCTACCTCTGATATGTCAGTAACTTATAAGCAAGAATGGAAAAATAGTTTAAGAACTATTGAAGATCTGTTCTAGTATGCGCAGCTACTGTCCTCAAGGTCATTGAAGCTTAGAAGGTTAAGAATCTTATTATGAATATCTGTGTTGTCCATAGTGCCTTCAAAATTTTCTGCACCTGGTCCATAGGAAAAAACACCGACAGGCGCAGCAGTATGACTTCCTGTACCCCATTGAACTTTTATTAGATTCTTACTCCTTTTTAGGATTTGCAATCCTCCTGTCTCATGGTCAGCAGTAACAATTAATAATGTATTTTTATTATTATTAATAAATTTAATAACTTCTTTAATGGTTGCGTCAAAGTCTCTAAATTCTTCTATCAATTTTTTTGCATCATTATCATGACCAGCCCAGTCTATTTGACTCCCTTCTGACATAAGAAAAAATCCTGAGCAATTAGAAGTCCTGCTTAAGAGATGTTCTATTGCAGCAGAAGTCATAGCTAATTGAGTTGGCGAGGCCTCACCCCTTTCGATACCATCATTTGCGAATAAACCTATTACTCTTTTTACAGAGCCTGGCCCATCTTTAGACAAATCTTCGAGGTTATATAGGTAGTTTATATTTCCCCAATCGGTATCAAAAAATTTCTTTCCTCCACCAAGTGCGATATTTATAGAAGAGCCCTGAAGCTGTCTTGCTATCTCTTTTTCTTTATATCTATTATCAACATGAGCATAAAAAGCAGCGGGTGTGGCATGTGTTATAGATGATGTTGCAACCAAGCCCGATAGAAATCCTTTTCGATAAAGTTTTTCAGGCAAAGTTTGTAAGACTTCTTTATTAGGCGTAATTGATAAGAACTTATTATTTGTTTTATGACCAGTTGACCAAGCAGTTGCAGCGGCAGCTGAGTCAGTAACTATATTATCTGCTGAGTGAGTGAGTGATATCCCTGTAAATGGTAGCTTATCTAGATATAGCCTTGAATCATAGCCAGCAATTGCCATTCTTGACAAAGCTATTTGATTAAACCCTGTTCCATCGCCAATCAATAATATAATATTTTTAGGCTTAACCTTTTCAAATGATTTAATCTTAACGGGATCTTGAATTTCACTTCCAAGCTCAATATATTCAACTTTCTCACTAACTGCAAAGAGCGAGAAGAAAAGAAAGAAGAAGAAATATTTCATCTAAATAATTTACTTTGGATCAAGCGCCTGAAGTCTTAATTGTTTTGCTTTATCTTGAGATGAAGGATAGACGTTATCATAGATTGCTCCCTCCCATTTCCCGTACATTGGGTTAGTAATCATAAACCATTTGGTTCCCCATTCTTCTGAATATTTATTAGATAGTTCTAACCTTTTTTGAATTGAAACTGCTGATTCTTCTAATGAAATAAAATCAGTTATTTGATCTCCAGCCATCAAAATAATTCTGTAATCCTCAGAAATTAGCTGCCTCCTGGAGGTTTTGTCAGAGCCCCAGTTATTTTCTCCTTTCATCATTAAAGGATTTATTGTTTGATCAAATGGAAGTCCTAGCTTAATAATATTGTCCTTTGTGGCTTTTTTTAACTCTGCAACTCTGTTTGTTACATAAAAAATTGAGACTCCCTTAGAGTCTGCATAATTAAGAAATTCCTTGACGCCTGCAACAGCTGGAGCATTCGCTTCATTTCCCCATTCAATCCAGCCAGTTGGATATGAAAACCCATTAATAATGGCCCTAGCTTGAAATGCTGAATTATCAAGGACTGTTTCATCTACATCTAAAATAATTGCAGCAGGTTTATTATCAAAATTTCCTTTTTGCTCCAAAGCGGCCGTCCAGCCTTTGTCTTTGAGTGCCTTGTCGATGTTCGCTGCAGCCATCTTGTATGTTTGGATATTATTTGCCGCATACTCTGGTGAAGTTTGTGCAAAAAGAACTGCAAGCATAGATTGTTCTTGAAGAGATCTGTCTATTTTCTTACCATCTGAGCAGGATTGCAGGCCTAGTACTGCAACTATACAAATAATTAATATTTTTTTCATGTTTACTGATTTCATAGAACACTAGCATTATAATGCTAATAACAAATAAGGGTAATAATATGAATACAGAATTATTGGAAAATCTTGAGCAACTGAAGAAAGACTTAGTTTTACTGAGTGAAGAAAGAAAAGTTGTATTGTCTCATCATAAAACTTTTGAGCATGTTGAAAAAATGCGAGAAGCTGTTAACAAATCAATTGAGTTATTGAAAAATGACTGATTACACATGCTTTGAGCTTGAGGTTAAAAATCATATTGCTTACCTCTCTATGTCTAGGCCTGATGCATTTAATGCAATGACTAGGATCTTCTGGAAAGAGCTGCCAGAAATTATTAGAGATATTGATAAAAATTCTAAAGCAAGGGTAATTGTTCTGTCTGGCCAAGGTAAACATTTCAGCGCAGGTATGGATTTGGCAAATTTCATGCAGTCTGATAAAGGCGGTGAGAAAAAAGATCCAGCTAGAATAAGAGAAACTTTTTATCATGAAGTGTTGGAGCTTCAAGA
>JAQWXQ010000107.1 GCA_029254395.1 SAR86 cluster bacterium
TAGAAACAGACAAAGCTGCAATGGAAATACCAGCCTCTACAAATGGTATTGTTAAATCAGTTCTTTTAAATGTTGGCGATAAAGCTGAAAAAGGCATGCCATTTTTAGAAATCGAAGCAATATTAGACTCAGTAAAAAAATCTCCAGAACCAACTAAAGATAATAGTTCTGGTAAAAAAGCTAAGCCTCCAGCTAAGCCTGTAAATAGAAAACAAACATATTCAAATGTTAGTCAAGGTTCTGGTTCCTCTAAACATGCAGGCCCTGCGACTAGAAAACTTGCAAGAGAATTTGGGATAGATCTTTCTCTAGTTAAAGGATCTGGACCAAAGAGCAGAATCTTAAAAGAGGATCTTCATTTATTTGTAAGTAATGCTCTCAGCTCATCATCAAATAACACAGGTGAATTTGCATTCACCCAACCCTCAATTGATTATTCAAAATGGGGCAGCGTTAATGAAAAACCACTTTCTAAATTTCAAAAAACAGCACTTAAAAACTTACACACGTCATGGATAAATATCCCCCATGTAACCCAGCACGATGAAGCAGATATTACAGAGCTATTAAAACTTAGAGCAGAGCTAAATTCTAAAAATAAGCTAAAAATATCACCTCTTGCATACATCACAAAAACAATATCAAAAGTTTTGGAGGATTTTCCTGAATTAAACTCATCCTTGAGCCACGACTTAAAAAATATTGTATACAAGGATTACATTAATATTGGTGTTGCCGTGGATACGCCTGAGGGATTGATAGTTCCTAATATCAAAAACACAAATAAAAAATCTATAATTGATATTTCTAACGGAATTTTTGAACTAGCCTCTTTGGCAAAAGATAGGAAACTAAAGGTAGATCAATTAAAGGGTGCAACTTTTACCATATCTTCTCTAAGTGGTATTGGTGGTAAATTTTTCACTCCAATAATCAACCCCCCAGAAGTAGGAATTATTGGGCTATCCAAAACTTTTGATAGCCTTAAGTTAGATAATGGTGCTGTTGTGGAAAGAAAAATTCTTCCTATCTCGCTATCTTATGATCATAGAGTAATTAATGGAGCTTATGCAGCAAAATTTATTACCGCTTTGAGTAAAAAACTTGAAGATATAGAATTTTTAGATAACTCATTTAAGGATTAATAAATGTTAGATACTTTTGATTTAGTTTTATTTGGAGGAACCGGTGATCTTTCAACTAGAAAGCTTATACCGGCGCTGTATAGACAAGAAACTGTTTTGTCTTTAAATGATGATAGTCAAATAATAGGTGTTGGGACTAAAGACCTTACAGATGATGACTATATTAAAGTCATTGAAAATTCTCTTGAGCAATTCTACCCAGCTTTTAATAGGGAAGATGATTCATGGAAACGATTTTCTAAAAGAGTAAGATACAATAAACTTGATATCAATTCAGATGAAGATTGGACAAATTTTGTTAAAACAAAAACTGATAGAGTCACTGTATTCTATTTAGCTATTCCACCAAGCTTATACAAGCTCATCTCAAAAAAACTAAAAGAGCATCAGTTAATTACAAAGAATTCTAGAATTGTTGTGGAGAAGCCAATTGGAACAGACCAAAAAACTGCTAAAGATATCAATAAGCATCTTTCATCAGGGTTTAATGAGGATCAAATATATAGAATAGACCACTATTTAGGCAAAGAGGCAGTTCAGAATTTATTAGCCTTGAGGTTTGCTAATACTATTTTTGAACAAAGTTGGTCTAATTCAGCAATTGATCACATACAAATTAGCGTTGCTGAAGACTTGGGTGTTGAAGATAGAGGTGGCTATTACGACAAAACAGGTGCTCTTAAAGATATGGTTCAAAATCATCTTTTGCAAATCCTTTGTTTAATTGCAATGGAGCCACCTGTTTCAATTAGCAGCGAATCTGTAAGAGATGAGAAGCTAAAGGTTTTAAAGTCGCTTGCAAATTTTAATGAAACATCAATAGTAACAGATTCAGTTCGTGCTACCTACAGTGAAGGTTTGTCCAAAGGAGAGGCTGCTTGTTCGTATCAAGATGAAGAGGGCGTTGATATTGATAATAGAACAGAAACATTTGTTGCTCTTAAAGTGATGATAAATAATTGGAGATGGTCCGGAGTCCCTTTCTACTTAAGAACTGGCAAGAGAATGAAATCAAAAACATCAGAAATTACAGTTAAGTATAAAAATGTTCCTCATAATATTTTTTCTGAAAATAGCAAAGTTCCCTCAAACCAGCTTGTATTAAGAATACATCCAGATGAAGGTATAGATTTAAAGTTAAATACTAAAGAGCCTGGTGTAACAGGTTTTGATTTAGAAGAACTACCTTTAGATTTAAATTTGGACGATTACTATGAAATTGGCCATCAAGATTGTTACGAAAGGCTTTTGCTGGATGTAATAAAAGGTAACCCTGCATTATTTGTAAGAAAAGATGAGGTAGATGCTTCTTGGCAGTGGATTGATAACATAATAAATTTATGGGAATCACAAGATGTTCCTATGGAAGAATATAATTCTGGTACTTGGGGTCCTGTAAACTCAGATTTATTGCTAAAAAGAGATTTTCGAACGTGGAAGAATGGGAGTAAAAAGTAATACTTATGAGCATTCATCCTGTAGTTTTAGAAGTAGAGCAAGCAATTAGGCAAAGGAGCAAGGAATCCCGTTCACGATATCTTGAAAAGTTAAAAATTTCATCCGAAAGATCTTCCTCGGCTAGAAATAATATGGGCTGCAGTAATTTAGCTCATGCTTTTGCATCTTGCGATAAAGCTCAGCAATCAGATGCTGTTAACGGCTCTAAGGTTATTGGAATAATTTCAGCCTATAACGACATGCTTTCTGCACATGAACCACTTAAAGATTATCCAGATATAATTAAAGATTCGGCTGTTAAAAATAATGCAATTGCTAGGGTTGCCGGAGGCGTTCCTGCAATGTGTGATGGAATAACACAAGGCGAGCCTGGAATGGAGCTATCTCTTTTTAGTAGGGATGTCATCGCTCTTTCAACCGCTGTAGGTTTTTCACATAATGTTTTTGATGCAGGTCTTTGTCTTGGTGTTTGCGATAAAATTGTTCCAGGTTTAATGATTGGAGCTTTATCTTTTGGGCATATGCCAATAGGTTTTATCCCAGCAGGTCCTATGCATACTGGCATCTCAAACGATGAGAAATCAGAGTCTAGAAAGAAATTTTCTGCAGGGGAAATTGATAGGTCTGATTTAATTGCTTCAGAGCAAGCAGCATATCATTCTCCAGGTACATGTACGTTCTATGGAACTGCCAATACCAATCAGTTAATAATGGAAACAATGGGCATTCAACTTCCAAGTGCTTCATTTACACCTCCAGATTCACCTATCAGAAAACTTATTACAGAAAAAACAGTTGAATGTGTTCTTGAGCTATCTAATTCAAATTTAAAGCTTGGTGAAATGCTTGATTCTAAAAGTTGGGTCAATGCCTTGGTTGCTCTATTATCTAGCGGAGGATCAACTAATCTCACAATTCATTTAATAGCCATGGCAGAGGCCGGAGGCTACAAGATAACTTTAGAAGATATGAATAATCTCTCTGAGGTCATTCCTTCTCTCACAAGTGTTTATCCTAGCGGCAAGGCTGATGTTAATGAGTTTCATGAAGCAGGTGGTGTTGCAGCATTAATAGGTTCTTTGTTAGATGGTGGTTATTTGTTTAATGATGTTAAAACTCTTTTAGGAGATGATTTAAATATTTATAGAAATATTGCAGAAATAAAAAATGGCGAGCTTGTCTGGGAAACTCCTTCAAAAATCCTTGATCAGTCAATAATTAGAGATCACAAAAACCCATTTAATTCTTCAGGCGGTCTAAAGTTAATGTCTGGAAATTTAGGTGAAGGCATTATCAAAACTTCGGCTTTAAACTCAAAAGATGAAAGCATAACTGCACCAGCAGTCGTATTTAATGATCAGGAGGAGGTAGAACATGCCTTCGCAAAAGGCCTTCTAAATAAAGACTGTATCATAGTTGTTAAAGGGCAAGGCCCATCCTCAAATGGTATGCCTGAGCTACACAAACTAACTGCACCTTTAGGAGTTTTACAATCAAGAGGGCACACGGTAGCCCTTCTTACAGATGGCAGAATGTCAGGGGCTTCCGGTAAAATACCAGCTGTTATTCATATTAGTCCTGAGGCAAAAGAACTCGGGCCAATTAGTAAAATTTTAAGTGGCGATCTCATAAACATTAACCTGCAAAATAGTACATTTTCTAATTTAACTAATGAAACCGTTATAGAGGGTAGAGATCCCGTCTATATATCATCAAATCCTATTGGTGTAGGAAGAGAGCTATTTAGCGTATTCAGGGATAATGTTTCAAACGTAACTAAGGGAGCATCTGTTTTTAATGAAAATTAAAGAAATTCTTTCACAAAATAAAATCCTTCCGCTGGCTACGATTTGTTCAGAGAGTGATGCAAGAAATATAACAACTAAGCTGATTGAGGCGCAGTGCCCAATTCTTGAAATTACCCTAAGAGACGAAAGGGTAAGAAGTATTCTTCATATCTTTCAAGAATATTCTGGGTTTACTGCTGGACTTGGAACCATTAGAACAATTGATGATATTGATCTTGCTATTAATAATAATTTTACTTTTGGGATTACTCCGGGCTTCTCACCCAACCTATGCATTTATGCCCAATCAAAAGATTTTCTTATTATTCCAGGAATTCAATCAGCATCTGAAATAATGCAAGCATCTGAAATGGGTTATAGCATATTAAAGTTCTTTCCAGCAGAGCTGTCAGGTGGCACCAAGAAGTTAAAAGCACTCCAGTCAGTATTTCCAGACATTAGCTTTATTCCAACCGGGGGAATAAACAAGAACAATTTAAAATCTTACTTAGAATTAGAAAATGTAATATGCGCTGGTTCAAGCGACTTTGTTAGTAAAGATATGCTGGCTGCTGGTGAATGGGAAGATATTGTTTTGAAT
>JAQWXQ010000112.1 GCA_029254395.1 SAR86 cluster bacterium
GTTTTAAAGCCACAAACACTTTCAAATGAATCAATCTCTTTAAGCTTTGGTTGTTTTAAAGATGAAAGTCAGATCAACGAATCTGAGTCTAGTGATTGCTATAAATCAATAGATATCTCCAACTACCTTCGTAAGAATTTTGATGCCAAATGGAAAGAATTAAATATTCCAATAAAATGTTTGGATAACAATGATTTCGAATTATCTCACCTAACAAACAGAGCGCAGCTTAGTACATCAGGAAATTGGAAATTAGATATACATTCTATTAAATACATTAACAATCAAGGATATAATTCTTGCTCTATAAACATAAGCGATTATGAATAAAATTTTATTGATTGATATTGGAGGTACTAATATTAGGTACGCTTTCGCGGAAGATGGCTTCAACCATCTTGATAGTACAAAAAAAATACCTCTAGACACTATTGATAACTTTCATACTTTTGTTTCAGATATAGTAAATTCAAAAAATATAGATAACCTAGTCATTTCTGCTGCAGGCCCAAAAATTAATGGAACCATCACTATGACCAACAGAGACCTATCTATTAACGAGCAAGAGCTTAAGTGTAATTTAAATCTCAAAAGTTGCAGTCTGCTAAATGATTGGGAATCAATTGGATATAGCTTGTCTGATATAGAAGAAGCTGAAATAGGGCTAATTAAAAATGGAAATCCATTCAATGGAAATACTTTTTTTATTGGCCCAGGAACTGGCTTGGGAGCAGCCTTCAAGATGGAAGGTGGTGTTGTAGTCCCAACTGAAATTGGTAACACCACAGGACTTACTAATTCTTTGCTTCAAAATTATGGAATTGAAAAACCCAGTGAGAAATTTGTTACTCTTGAAGATGTAGTGTCTGGCTCAGCAATATCCAGGGTTTATGAATATAAAACTGGTGAAAAAATTTCCTCTGAAAATGTAGTTAAACTGCTTAGAGAGGGTGATGAAACTGCAAAGCAGGTTATAGAGGGTTTTACAAAGTCACTGGCAGAAGTTATATCTGATATGGCTTTAAACTTTATTTCTGGAAATGGAGTTTATATAGCAGGTAGCTTGATGCGAACTATTGTTGAGCTCATGGATAAAGATCTATTTGTTGAACATTTCATGAGTAACAAAAAAGAAATACATAAAAATTTATTAGAAAGAATGCCAATTGGAATGATAAACAGAGAACATGCATGTCTTCTTGGAAATTTAAATTACTATAATCAAAACAAATAAATAAATGAAAGACTTAAAGAATATCTTTATAGGTAAAACCCCTGTTAATTTTAATGATGATGACATTTTTGGTTCTGAGGTTGTTATCGATGGTGAAAATTTTTATAAAATCTCTAATATAAATTCAATGCGACCATTTTTTATGAGCATAGTAAGCCCATATAACCATTGGTTGTTCATATCTAGCAACGGAGCTTTGTCAGCTGGACGTAAAGATAATGATAATGCTTTATTCCCATATTACACAGACGATAAGATCACCGAATCACATGACATAACCGGGAGTAAATCTGTATTTCATATTACAAGCGGTGATTCTTCTAGTTTATGGGAGCCGTTTAAGGTAAGCGCCATAAGCCCATATAAAATCACAAGAAATTTATATAAAAACCTTAGAGGAACAAAAATCCTCTTTGAAGAAATAAACC
>JAQWXQ010000132.1 GCA_029254395.1 SAR86 cluster bacterium
ATATTAGTTCAGGCGGGAGAGCAAATTTTTATATTTGATACGGGTAATGGCAGTGCTCAAAATTTGAATAACTGGAACATACCTTGGAATAAGGTTAAAGGTATATTTTATACCCACCTTCACTCAGATCATATTTCCGACATTGCTGATTTTCATCAAGGAACATGGATTAATGGCCAAAGAAATGCTAAACAGAAAGTTTATGGACCAGAAGGTGTTCAACTTCTAACAGACGGAATTGAGATGGCTTATACAAAAGACTATTTTTTCCGCAATGAACATCATGGCGACGTAATAGCTCCATTAGACATAGCTGGTTTTGATACCCATACTGTAGATCTAGAAAATCCAATTTTAGTTGATAATAATGGTCTTAGAATATCTGCTTATAGCGTGTCTCATGACCCTGTAGATCCAGCATTAGGATATAGAATAGATTACAAAGGAAGGTCTATAAGCATCAGTGGAGACACTATTTATGATCAAAATCTGGTTCAAAATTCAAAAAAAGTTGATATTTTATTTCATGAGTCGATGTCACTAGAATTACTTGATTTAATTAATAAAAATGCCAAGAAGGCAAATAATGTTGTTGCTGAAATAGTGACTGTAGATATCCTTGATTACCACACTCCAATTCTTGATGTTGTAAAGGCTGCAAAGGAAGCTGATGTTAAACATCTAGTTTTTTATCATCATCTCCCTGCTCCCAGAAACCAGTTAATGGAAGATGTCATGTACAGAGGCGTTAATGAAATCATGCAAGAATGGACTGCATCTCATGACGGCACTATGATAATATTACCCTTAGATTCAGATGAAATTATAATTACATCAATTAATTAATTATAAATCTATATCAGGGGGATATAGCTATGATCGCAAAAATAAAGGAATTCTTTAGAGTTGTAGGTGAGCTCAAATATATAATACCGTTACTGAAATATGAATGGCCAAAGCCTGATGACAAAGCGTCACTCGCTCACTCTTTTCAAGAATCAGTTGCTAAATTCGGCAATAAGCCCTTTTTATTTTTCGAAGATGAGAAATGGAGCTATGAAGATACCAATAAAGCTTCAAATGTTTTAGCTCATAAGCTATTAAATGAAGGTGTTCAGCATGGGGACAAGGTTGTTCTTTTTATGGAGAATAGGCCAAGCTTTGTAATATCTATCCTTGCTCTCAATAAGATTGGTGCTATTGGGGTCCTAATTAATACAAGCTTAACTGGAAACCCTCTAATTCATTGCATTAATTCTTCAGGTTCAAAAAAATGTATCTTTGGCGAGGAGCTAACTAGCTCTATTGAGGGGGTATTGAATGACATTAATATTAAAAGTAAGGAAGATATTCTTTGGACTGAGGATACTAATTCAAGTCAATGCCCAGAATGGGCTTCAGATATTAAAAATTCCTTAGATTATTCGAATACGGATAATTTAGTAGAGACTAATCAAGTAAAAGCAAAAGACACAGCATTTTATATTTTTACATCTGGAACTACAGGAGTTCCTAAGGCTGCACTTTTCCCAAATATGAAAATTGTTGCCGCTTCAACAAATATTACAATGGGTGGCTATCGCATGAATGAAAATGACTGCATGTATAACTGCTTGCCTCTTTATCATTCAACAGGATTAATGCTAGGGCTTTGTGCTTGTGTCCATGTTGGTGCATCTGTATTTATTAAAAGAAAATTTTCTGCTTCATCTTTTTGGAAAGAGGCCCAAAGATTCAATACTACGGCTTTTGTGTATGTAGGTGAGTTATGCAGGTATTTAAGCGTGCAGGATAAATGTGCCGAAGAGGAAAATAATCCAATTCAAAAAATGGTTGGTAATGGTTTGCGACCAGACGTTTGGGATGATTTTAGGCATAGGTTTGATGTAGAAAGAATTGTTGAGATATATGGTGCTAGTGAGGGAAATGCAATGTTTATGAATATTCTTAATAAAGATAAGACTATTGGTATGGCAAATGTTCGAGTAGCTTTAATTAAATATGATGTGGCTGAGGATAAAATAATTAAAGATAAAGATGGCAGATGTATTGAGCTCACGGATGGAACACCTGGTCTTCTTATAAATGAAATTGGGCCTAATGCAGTTTATAACGGCTATACAGATAAAGAGGCTAGTGAAAAGAAAGTGCTTAGAGATGTTTTTGAAGATGGTGACAAGTGGTTTAACACTGGAGATCTTATAAAAACTATGGATGTTGGCTTTGCCCTAGGCAAAACACATTATCAATTTGTTGATCGGATTGGTGATACCTTTCGTTGGAAATCTGAAAATGTTTCAACCAATGAAGTTGCTGAAATTGTAAACGCATACGACGATGTAAATATGGCTAATGTATTTGGAGTTAAGGTTCCTAATAGCGAAGGTAGAGCTGGAATGGTAGCTTTTAATTGCAATCTTGAACTTTTTGACTGGTCTAAGTTTACTGCATTTGTTGATGACCAGCTGCCTGCCTATGCCAGACCTGTTTTTGTGAGAGTAACTCCGGAGCTAGAAACTACTGGTACATTCAAGCTTAAGAAAAATGAGCTACGAGAAGAAGCCTTCCACCTTGATAAAGTATCAGATGATAAAATCTTTGTACGAAAGCCTAAAAGTGATTCATATGTATCTTTAGATGAAGAGTATTATCAAGTAATATCTCAGGGCAAGGCTGGGTTCTAGTTCTAAGTTAAATCATTATCTACAAGAACGGCTATTAGAAGAGCTGGCTCAGATCCATTATTTACCCAAGCATGGTTTGTTCCTCTTTGAACTACAACATCATGCGGTTTAATATCAACTTCTTCCTCATCAAGGATAAGTGTTACGTCACCTTTTAATAGAATAATGTAATCAATAGTATCTGTTTTGTGCATAGCTGGATGCTTTGAAGTATCAACTCTATGATGAGCAGCACCTATTTTACCAAACGCTTCAGCCGCCATATTCTGGAGAACCTCTTCCGGAACTCCTTCAGGAGTTGGGTTGATTTGGAAATACCTAAACTTAGTACCGTTTTTTGGAGGAGATAATACTATCTTGGTATCTGCCTTGTCTGATGTATCTTTTGTATTGATTATTGATCCATCCGTATTCCATAGCTCAAATAATCCCCCGACATCTTCTCCTATAGAACAAGACGGCGGACCATCAATAGTTACTATAGATTTACCTTCTTCATTGTGCCCTGTAACCACCCTTCTCATTGCTTAACTCCTTGCTAAATTGGTTAAATCTTCTCTAATTTTTGATCTTCTATTACTACTATATAAATCTTTCCAGGATATATTCGATTGTGAAAGCATTGATGTAATATTATGTGAACCGCTGATTTCTTTTTCTTCCATATACTCAATTGCTTCAAACACACCATCCCTGTTATTACAGATCAATACCATATCGCAGCCAGCAGATAACGATAAATCTACCCTTTCAGCATAAGAATTTTCACCCGCACCTTTCATAGTTAGGTCATCACTAAAAATAACTCCTTTGAACCCAATTCTATTTCTTAGAATTTCTTTTATCCAAAATGATGAGAATCCTGCGCTTAACTCGTCAACTTCTGAAAAGAGTATGTGAGCACACATAATTCCGCCCATATCATCCTTTAAATCAATGAATGGAACTAGGTCATGTTTTATTAATTCATCCAGGCTTCTTCTGTCTTGAGGTTGTAATAAATGGCTGTCTTCAAAAATACCTCCGTGACCTGGGAAATGCTTTCCAGTTGCTTGCATTCCTGCCTCATTCATTCCTGAAATAAACTCTTTAGCAATTCTAGAAACGTTTGAGGGTTCATCTGAAAAAGATCTATTACCTATAATGCTGCTTGTATTTCTATCGACATCGAGAACAGGCGCAAAACTAATATCAATTCCAGCAGCTAGTAGTTCAGCTGCCATAAGCCATCCTACCTCTTTAAAAATCTCTTCATTGCTACTTTTAGCCGCATAGTCACTTAAAGACTGCATAGAAGGCAATATAGTGAATCCATCCTTAAATCTTTGAACTCTTCCCCCCTCTTGATCCACTGCAATTAAAATATTATTTTTTATACCTTTAATTTGAGAGCATAAGTCGGCAATCTGATCTTTTGAACTAAAATTTCTTTCAAATAGAATTAAGCCTCCTACCTGACTATTCCTTATTAAATCTGTATCAACAGATGATAGGCTGGTTCCATCTATATCCATCATTAAGCGTCCACAGGTATTATTCATTTTGGCTATGCTGTATATAATTAAATATTATTTAGTTTTTGAATGAGGGTTTCATCAATGAGTGGTTTTAGCTCAATGCTTGATAAATTTTCTTCTAATTGTTCTTGTTTAGATGCGCCTAAAATTACAGTTGAAACATTTTTATTTAATAAACACCATGCAATGGCCAACTTAGATGGATGTAAATTATATTCATTGGCGATTTGAATGTAATTAGACACCCTTTCCATTCTTTCTTTACCTCTATCAGAATCTATCATATGCTTTTTAAGCCATTCATAACCCTTTAATGATGCTCTTGACCCATCAGGTATTCCATCAAGATACTTTCCTGTTAGAGCGCCAGAAGCTAAAGGCGACCATATAGTAGAACCCATTCCATGTTTTAAAAATAGATCATTATATTCAGTTTCAAATCTATCTCTATCCAATAGGTTGTACTGAGGCTGTTCCATTGTGGGCGGGGTTAAGTTGTTATCTTTTGCAAATTTATGGGCTTCTTCAATTTCATCCGCAGCCCATTCTGATGTGCCCCAATATAAAACCTTTCCTTGAACAATCAGATTGTGCATAGCCCAAACAGTCTCACCAATTGGTGTATCTGGGTCTGCTCTATGGCAAAAATAAAGGTCAAGATAGTCCACCTGAAGTCTTTTTAATGCTTGATGGCAGGCTTCAGTAATATGCTTTCTACTTAAGCCCATTTGCGTTGGTGTTGGATTTTCATGAGCACCAAAAAAAACTTTGGAAGATACGCAGTAAGAATCTCTTGGTCTTTGGAGTTTTTTCAAAGCCTCGCCCATAACTATCTCAGACATCCCTCTCTCGTAACCTTCTGCATTATCAAAAAAATTAATTCCTGCATCAAAACATGTCCCAAACATTTTTTCTGCAAGAGATGTATCAACCTGTTTATTAAAAGTAACCCATGATCCAAAAGAAAGTTCAGACACCTTCAAACCAGAATTTCCCAGCTTTCTATACTCCATAATTATTTAACCTCTCTGGACGAATAAATTGCATAGATAAGAATCCCACTAAATAAGATCTCACTTCCAATCATGTCTGCAGCAAAAGGGGCATCATGAAGAAGAGTTGAGAGGGTTCTAAATAATGCTGTTAGAAGCATTATTAAAATGGGTGGGTAAAACCAGCGCGTATTGTTTGTATAAATTCCATAAAAAATCATTAGAGCTGACGAGACAAAGTAACTACCAAGGTCTCCGATTTGAGAGCTAAGACCAAGACCTGATGATAAAACCATCCCAAAATTTTCTGCCATAATTCCTGGCTGCAGAACCCAAAAAACACCAATAATTAAAAAAACTACAGCTGGTATTGATGATAAAAATTTAGTTATCGAAGACATAAATCATTCCCCTTATTATTTGATATTTAAATATATCATTAGGCAAAAAAATTTGATACTCAGTGGATAATGTTAAATGATTGCTTTAAATGGATTCGTTATTTTTGAAGTAGATGGCAGCCTTATAGAGTATTGGAGTCATTAGTAACCAAGGTAATTGAGTTTGAAAATTAATACCTCTTCCGTTTATCTCAAAAATAACTGGGTTGAACCAAGGCCCGGTTGGAGCTAACGGTGCCCATGATAAAGTTTTGCCTACAGAAAGCTGATCAAAGTATAAAAAAACTTCTACGAATAAGTTTTGAGTAATACACCATACTAATAAGATAGAAAAGAAAGACCATGACCATTTTGATAAATCAATTCCAGATAATTTTGAAGACAATAATAGACCGCCAATACTTATTGTTCCTGCATCAGCCATCGAGTTTAATATCCAGTTTAAATGCATCGGAATAAATGTATTTAAAACATCGGACCTTCTGACATCAACTGAGTCTCCAAAAGCTAGACCGTATGAAAACCATATTTCCCAACCAACTGCACAAACAAAAAATGAAAATAAATAAATCCTTACCCAGTAAGACTCTAGGTTATTCTTTTTATATTGATATATAAAAATTAGTATCGGTATAAATGCGCTCAAATAAACTATCGAAATAACTCTTAATTCAATCAAAGACATTATTTTAAAGATTTCACTGCACTAATCATTACTTTTTATCAATCCAGATATTTTATCAATAAGGCCGCTTAACTCAGGTTTGTTTTCTTGTATTTCTTCAACTGTTAAACCATGAAGCTCATGAGGGAAAACTAACCAGCTATCAGTTTCATGGATATAAAAGTCTGGCTTTCTTTCAGTTTTATTTTTAGAAGGTTTAAAGTAAGGCGTTGCAATTTTTATCTCTGGAGTATTTTTCTTACATGCTCTCTTTATATCTTTAATGATTTGGTGGATAGATAGTCCAGTATCAAAAACATCATCAACAATTAGAAGAGAGTTTTCTGATTCTACTTTTTTAATAACGTAGCTTAGTCCATGAACTTGAACTGTCTTTTCTCTTTGAGCAATACCAGAGTATGAAGATGTTCTGATTGCAATATGATCAGAGTCAATTCCTAGTACATCTAAAAACTCCTGTACAGCAATTCCAATGGGAGCACCGCCCCTCCAGACCCCAACAATATAGTCTGGCCTATAACCACTTTCATAAACCTGCCAGGCTAGTTCAAAAGAGTCTTTAAGCAGCTCGTCGGCTTGAATAAATGTTTTTTTCATCGAATTAATAAAAGATAGGGGACTATGCCAATGATATTAACATAGTCTCCTATTAAGAAAAATTAGTCTTAATACCTTAAAACTCTCTTCTAAGTCTTACCATTATTTGACGAGGTGGAATATATTCTAGACCTGTTGCAGCAACCCCAAATACATCTGTCATACTGGAGTTAACTCCACCCTCATCGGCAATATTAAGTAGCATGAAGTCAATGCCAGTATTTTTGCCAACAAAATCAATGCTGGTTGTAAGATTGAATAAGTTATA
>JAQWXQ010000025.1 GCA_029254395.1 SAR86 cluster bacterium
GAGTATGCTGTCGCTAATGCTGTCCAGGCTGAAAATGCTCCAGCTTCAGTTATCCCTTCCTCAAGCATTACTCCATCTTTTGATTCTTTGTACCACATAACCTTATCAGCATCTTCCGGCTCATAATTTTGACCAGCTGATGAATAAATTCCTACCTGCCTGAATAAAGCTTCCATACCAAATGTTCTGGCTTCATCAGGAACAATCGGGACTATTCTTTCGCCAATGCTCTTATCTTTTAGCAGGTCGGTTATAACCTTTACTGCTGCCATAGTTGTAGAAATTTTCCTTTCACCTGAACCATTATCAAAACCATTAAAAATATCTGATTTTGGGCTGGGCAAAGGTTTGGAGAGAGCTCTTCTTTTTGGTATTGATCCTCCCAAAGCTTTTCTTGTCTTTTTTAAATACTGTATTTCAGGTGAATCATCAGCAGGTCTGACATAAGGCAGATCTTCAATCTCTGAATCACTAACTGGAATATTAAACTTATCCCTGAAAGATTTAATGTTATCAAGTGATAATTTTTTTACTTGGTGCGTTGTGTTATCAGCCTCCCTTGAGCCAACTCCATATCCTTTTGTTGTTAAGGCTAAAATAACTGTAGGCGCGCCACTTGAATTAACAGCTTTGTGATATGCCGCATAAACTTTGTAAGGATCGTGCCCGCCTCTATTAAGTCGATAAATATCCTCGTCGGTCAAATCTTCGACCATTTCAAGAACATCTGGATCTTTGGCAAAGAAGTTTTCTCTTGTATAGGCTCCACCTTTGGCTTTAAAATTTTGAAGCTCGCCATCAACCACAGCATCCATAATCTCTTGCAGCTTACCTTCTTTGTCTTTAGCCATAATTGGATCCCACATCCTGCCCCAAACAACTTTTATAACATTCCAACCTGAACCTCTAAAAGCTCCTTCAAGCTCTTGGATAATTTTTCCATTTCCTCTCACAGGACCATCTAATCTTTGTAAGTTACAATTTATAACAAATATTAGATTTTCTAGCTGCTCTCTTCCAGCTAAGGCAATAGCACCCTTAGACTCAGGTTCGTCCATCTCACCGTCACCACAGAAAACCCAAACTTTCCTATCATCTCTTTTTACAAGACCGCGAGCAGATAAATATCGCATTACATGAGCCTGATATATACCCATTATTGGTCCAAGACCCATAGAAACAGTTGGAAATTGCCAGTAATTAGGCATCAACCAAGGGTGTGGATAAGATGAAAGACCGGGCTTTTCAACCTCACGCCTAAAGTTATCTAGATCTTCTTCAGTTAAAAGACCTTCAAGGAAGCTTCTTGCATATATTCCTGGAGATGAATGACCTTGGTAATATATAAGATCTTCTAGACCCTCACCTTCTGAACCTTTAAAAAAATAATTAAACCCTACATCATAAAGAGTAGCAGCAGATGAGAATGTAGAAATATGGCCTCCAAGCTCATCATCATTCTTATTTGCTCTTAAAACCATTGCAAGTGCATTCCACCTTATGAGTGATCTTATTCGTCGCTCCATAAAAAGATCGCCAGGCATTGATGCCTGTTCTTTAACCGGAATTGAGTTCCTAAATGGCGTTGTTAGATTGTAGGAGGGTGTGGCTCCTTCTTGTGTTAATTTATTTGCAAGTTTTGATAGTATGAAGGATGCTCTTTCAATACCCTCTTCCTCGATAACACTATCTATGGCTTCAAGCCATTCTTTTGTTTCAATAGGATCAAAATCATTTTCGTTCAAAATATTACTCCTAAAAATTTGTCATATTTTAACTTAAACGTTGTTAATAATATACAAAATTTGTATTAATTATATAATTATGTAAATATGTTACAAATAATTACATGGTATAAATTGTGATATTAGATAATCTTGTCAATGGAGAGACTCAGTTAAGCAAATCAGAAAGGAAGATTGCTTCAATAGTTTTATCAAACCCTTCAAAAGTAATCAATCAATCAATTTCTGCATTATCTGCTGAGGCAGATGTAAGCCTGCCAACTGTAAATAGATTCTGCAAAAAATTAGGCTTTGATGGCTATCCCTCTTTTAAAATTCAAATAGCTCAAGAACTTTCAACAACTAATCGAATGCTGATTGATAGATTTAATGTTGATAAAGATACGCCTGATCTCGTTAAAAGAGTAATGAGCGATATTCAATCGACCGTTGTCAGTGTTGGCCAGAACCTAAATCCTCACTCCATTGATAAAGCCACCGCAATGCTGGCTTCGGCAAAAAGCATTACTTTTTTTGGACTTGGAGGCTCAGGCCCAGTTGCTCTTGACGCACAGCATAAATTTTTTAGATTTGGCATCCCTGTAGTGGCACACACAGACTATATCAACCAACGCATGATCGTATCGATGATGAATACAGATGATATTTTGGTATTAATTTCATTTACTGGAAGAACTACTGAGATTGTAAAAACTGCAAAAATAGCAAAAAGCAATGGTGTTAAAACTATAGCGCTTACCTCAAAAGATTCACCTTTGGCGAAACTTGTAGATGTTGTTTTGCACATTCATGCACCACTAGAAAATAATTTACATATACCAATGACATCTAGGCTTGCGCATTTAGCAATTATTGATATCTTGTCCGCAACAGTTTCAGCATGTTTTGGCAATAATATGGATGCAAAAAAAGATCAAGTGATCTCAAATCTTGAAAAAACAAGAGTTTAATAAGTTTTAAGAATATTTATTTTTTTGATTTCTTGGTTTAACAAATAGAACATTGGTAAACTTTTATTACCTTTAGCATCTTTTAAAATATTAAGCTTATCCTCGTTTGGGATCACAACGAATATATTATTTGTTTTTAAGATCATTGAAAGATTCATGGATGTTCTTTTGTGCTCTGGGCTACCTATAGGCTCTGTAATAACAATAGCTGGCTTAGCAGAAACTTCTAGATAGTTTGTAGTTGTAATCATAGATGGAAATAACGATGCGAAATGCCCATCTGGTCCCATGCCAATTATTGCCACATCAAATTCTTTTACATCTTCAATCAACAGGTTATGGTTGTTGTTTAGTGAAATAAATTTAGCATAGGAAGCAAAGCCCTTAAGAAGATATTTATTTACCAGTAGCTCATTTGAATCAGGATGTGCACTGCTAACAATTCGGTCGTCAATAAGAGAAATTGTAATATTTTTCCAATCTAGCTCAATCTGAGTAAGTTCTTCAAAAATTTTTAGTGGGCTACTCCCACCGCACACCAAAAGGCTAGCATAGCCTTTTTCACTAAGAGATTTTTCTAGAGCCTGAATAATATCTTTTGAAACCATATGAAAGTTAGATTAAGTTAAACGAGTTCTGTATTCCAGTAATAACAAATTCAATAGCTAGTGCTCCAAGGAGTAAGCCAAATATTTTTTGGACTACTGTAATTATTGTTGGGCCAAGTTTTGATGCAAGCATAGAGGATAGCCACATAGCAAGTGTAGCAAGTATTAGCACTGTAAGAATTGGTAGGTATGATACTACTGCATCAGCAACACTTAAGTATTCCTCTTTTGATAACAAAAGGCTTGTTGCCATTGCCCCTGGACCTGCTATCAAAGGTATGGCTAGAGGGAAAATTGCAATTGATTTAATTGTTTCATCATCAACCGCTGTATCAGCAGTATTTTGGCGCCTTTCCTGTCTTTGCTCAAATACCATCTGAAATGCAATTACGATCAAAAAAAGTCCGCCAATTATTCTAAACGAATCCATACTTATATTCATAACCTCTAATATTGCTGTGCCGAAAAGCCAGAATGATGAGAGAACAACCAAAGAGACTATTGAGGCTCTTATATAAATAGATCTGATTTGATCATTATTTAGACCTGTGGTTAAACCTGCGAAAATTGGAACTAGTGATATGGGATCGATTGCAACAAACATTAATATTGTGCTTTCAATAAATGTATCAAACATTTTATATATTAATTATTTGTATTGCCTCAGAGTGCTCTTCTGAGAAGATACTTGAGACCATTATAAATTTAAGGCTTTTAATATTACTTCCATAGTAATCTCTAAGGATCTTAGTAACTTTCTTAAGCGTTTTCTCATGATTAGAAAGGCCTGTTAAAAAGTAAGGAATGGTGGAACCAACCAATGATAGCTGTCTGTTCGTTGACTTATTACCTGTAAAAACAAAAATTGGGATACCAAATGGTTTAGCATTTGAGATATATTGCGCTGTTTTACCTGTTCTTGTTATTGCTATTATCCCATCAGCATTGATAGATTCAGCAAGGTTTTTAGCAGTTACCCCTATGTGCTGCCAATCCGAATGAGGCATTAAATTTGATTCATAGCCTAGCGTTCTAAAGTTTTCAGTTTTTATAGCTATAGATTTTAAGAAATTTACACATTCTTTAGGGTATTTTCCAATTCCTGTTTCGCCTGACAGCATTATCCCGTCAGCTCCTTCGTAGATCGCGTTAGCTATATCTGTAACCTCTGCCCTAGTTGGTGTTGGATTCGAGATCATAGATTCAAGTAAGTGAGTTGCCACTATAGATCTTCTTCCCCATTTAGCACAAGCGTACATGATTCTTCTTTGTATATTTGGAAGATCGACCAAGCTTGTCTCTATACCCAGATCACCTCTAGCAACCATAACTCCCCATGAAGCCTGGCAGATATCATGGATGTTATCTAAGCCCTCTTGGTTTTCGATCTTTGCGATAATTTTTGCAGGAGATTTCTTTGCATCTAAGATTTTTTGAAGATCTTCAAGATCCTCTTTATTTCTTACAAAAGAAAGTGCAATAAAGTCAACATCATTCTCTATACCAAAATTTATATCTTCAAAGTCTTTTGAAGTAATTGATGGAAGGTTAACTCTTACGCCTGGAAGATTAACATGCCTCTTTGACCCAAGTTTTCCCCCATCAATAACCCTACATAAAAGAGTCTCTTCGTCTTTTGAGATTACACTAAAATTAATAAGGCCATTGTCGACAGTTATTTTTGATCCTTTATTTACACTATGAATAAGATCTTTATAGTTTATTTTTATAGATGATGTTTCAACATCAACCTCATCACGGACAGTTAAAGTAACTTCATCGCCAACTTCTAAATCTAGAGGCACTTCAGTGTCACCAGTTCTAATTTCTGGGCCCTGGGTATCCAGAAGAACACCTATAGAACCATGTTTAGATTTAGGATCTGAATTAATTTTTTTAACTTTCTCAATTACAGACTTTGCAAAGTTGTGAGTAGCATGCGACATGTTAATGCGAACAACATTCATTCCATTGTTGTAAAGACTTCTAAGCACCGGCATCGAGCTAGTTGCCGGTCCAATAGTGCATATAATTTTTGTTCTGCTAAATTCCATAATGATTAGGTATTAAATATATCCGAATGTTAATGCAAAAAAGATAAAGAAAATAGTATTTAAATACCTTTCTTTTATGCAGATTTTTGCAACTGAGATTTAGTCATTTTAGAAATATGCTCAGCAAGGTCAATCAATCTATTACTAAAACCCCATTCATTGTCATACCATGCAAGCACTTTAGTTTGATTTCCTATTTTAGTGATGTGATTTGCATCAAAAATACATGAAGCAGTTTCATTCATAAAGTCTGAGCTGACTAGGGGAATTTCATTATATGAAAGTATTCCATTTAATCTATTTTCTGATTCCTCTTTAAGAACATTACATAGCTCATCTTCGGTGAAATCTTTTTCGGTCTCAAATGTTAGGTCAAGAAGAGAAACATTTAAAACTGGAACTCGTGTAGCCATTCCATTCAATTTTCCATCAAGCTCTGGAATTACTAGGCCTATAGCCTTTGCTGCTCCTGTTTTAGAAGGAATAATAGATGCTGAGGCAGCTCTTGCTCTATATAGGTCTGAATGTGCCACATCAAGAAGACTTTGATCGTTTGTAGCAGCATGGACAGTATTAATGAGGCCACTTTTAATTATGAAGTTCTTATGAATAACGTCAGCAATTGGTGCAAGGCAATTGGTCGTGCACGAGGCATTTGAAATCACTCTGTCATTCAATTCAAGCTGTTGATGATTTATTCCAAAAACAATTGTCTTATCAGCATCGGTGCAAGGAGCTGACACTATAACCCTTTTAGCACCTGCATTTAGATGAGCGCTAGCCGCCTCTTTAGATGTGAATAAACCAGTACATTCAAAAACAATATCTATTTCATGTTCTTTCCAAGGAAGTTTATTGGGGTCTCTTTCAGAAATATAACTTATAGACTTACCATCGACGATAATATTATTACCAACTGTTGAAATAGCGTTGCCTATTTTTCCATGTATAGAATCAAACTTTAGCAAGTGAGCATTAGCCTTAACATCACCAAGATCGTTTACAGCAACAAGCTCTAACGCTCCGCTCCCGCCACTTAGACAGTCAGCCTCAATAAGCTGCCTTGTTAAATTCTTACCAATCCTACCAAACCCGTTAATTGCTACTTTCATAATTTTTTGTAAATAATTTACATTTATTAGTTTTAATACCTCATATTGTATATTATTTCCAGTGATTAATATATAATGTTAGGGTAAAATCTTCCAAAAATTAATATATATGCAAATGTCTGAATTGCTAGAACAAGGTATTGAGTTAATGCTAGCTGGAATGCTTACGGTATTCTTTTTCTTATGTGTATTAATTATTTCTATAAACTTCTTTGCATTTATTTTAAATAAAAAAAAAGATAAAGAGATCTCCGCTCCTGAACAGAATTCAATGGAAGATATGAATACCAATCACATAAGAATTATTAAAGAAATTGGAAATAGGATATAGGATGGAAAAATCGCACAAAAAAATTGGTATTACAGAGGTTGTTCTTCGTGATGGCCATCAATCACTTCTTGCTACAAGATTTAGATATGAGGATATGGAAGCAGTTCTGCAGCAAATGGATGAGATTGGGTACTGGTCCGTTGAATCATGGGGAGGAGCTGTTTTTGATTCTTGCATAAGATATCTTGGTGAAGATCCATGGGATAGAATTCAGAAAATTAAAAAGTTGATGCCTAAAACCCAGCAACAAATGCTTCTAAGAGGACAAAATTTACTTGGTTACAAACACTATGGCGATGATGTTGTAGATAGATTTGTAGAAAAAGCCAAAACTAATGGAGTTGATGTATTTAGAATATTTGATGCTATGAATGATAC
>JAQWXQ010000043.1 GCA_029254395.1 SAR86 cluster bacterium
TGGCATGCATCACGTTGGTTTTGCAGAGTTAGCAGCAGCGGTATCAAATGCTGGAGGGCTTGGGACAATAACAGGACTTACCCAGGGCACACCAGAGAAACTAGCGAACGAGATTGCGAGATGTCAGGATATGACTGATAAGCCTTTTGCTGTTAATTTAACTTTTCTTCCGTCCCTTACGCCGCCAGATTATCCAGGCTTGGTTAAGGTAATTATAGATGCAGGTGTGCCAGTTGTTGAGACTGCCGGCAGGAATCCTGCTGCATATCTTCCTGCTTTAAAAGATGCAGGGATTAAGGTTATTCATAAATGCACTTCTGTAAGGCATTCGCTAAAAGCGCAATCTATAGGATGTGATGCTGTCTCTGTTGATGGTTTTGAGTGTGGCGGTCATCCTGGGGAAGATGATATTCCAAACTTTATATTATTGCCTAGAGCTGCTGACGAGCTAGAAATACCATTCGTTGCTTCAGGAGGCATGGCTGATGCAAGGAGCCTTGTTGCCGCAATGGCTCTAGGGGCTGAGGGTATGAATATGGGAACAAGATTTATTGCTACACAAGATGCTCCTGTTCATCAAAATGTTAAAGAGGCTATTGTTAATGCAACTGAATTAGATACCAGACTCATAATGAGATCACTTACAAATACAGAAAGAGTTTTAAACAATGGCGCTGTAGAAAGGCTCATGGAAAAAGAAAAAGCTTTAGGGGATAAGCTAAGGTTCGAAGATATAGTTGATGAAGTTGCAGGTGTATATCCGAAGATTATGCATGAGGGCACAATGGAGGCTGGGGCTTGGTCATGTGGAATGGTTGCAGGTCTTGTTAATGATATTCCAACTGTTAATGAGCTTATTGCTAAAATCATGACAGATGCTGAAGATATTATTCAATCAAGATTAAGTAAGTTTTAGATCAAAGCTTTTATTGATTCTGACCACGCTTTCTCAGTTAGCTTAACAAGTCTTATAAACTGATTAAGCTTGTGTGAATCAAGATTAAAATCATTGCCATACCCTTTTAAAAAAAATTCTATGCTGACTTTATCTAATTGAAAGTTAGAAAATATTGTTGCTAAATCAAAATATGGATCATTAAGACATGCATACTCCCAGTCCAATAATGATACTGAACCATTCATTAGAATATTAGGCTTTGTAAGATCATTATGGCAAAGCTTAAATTGTGTATTTTTACTATATAAAGTTTTTATTAATGCATTCATCTCACCTACAAGGCTTGAATTTGAAGTATCCGAGATAATGTTTTTATATGTTTCAATTGAATGAAGGAAGTTATATTTTTCAATATTCTCCGTCGAAAAGCTATGCACTTTTTTAACCTGCCTACCAAACTCAGCTAATATCCTTTCATGTTTATCAGAAAAAATATCTATTTCTACTCCATCCACATAACGCCAGATCATGATTCCACTTTTATGATCTGAGTATAAAATTTGCGGAGATAAGCTTAGGTCTTTAATTTTGTATAAAATATCGACCTCTCTCTTCCTATCTAGATTAAGACTTTTCGATAATGGCATATCTTTTCTTAAGATTGATTTAATGCCATCGAATTTACACAAATAAATTTTAGAGATTTCATCAAACTTTATTAGCTCTGTAATAGAAATCCTATTTCCTAATTTACTCAAATCAGTAGATTCTTTATGCATCTTGCTGTTCTTTTATAGCCACCCAAGACTGATAACCAAAAAAGATAATTACTAAATAAACAGCGAAAAGAAATGATGTGAAATAGAGGTCCCTGGAAGCAAATAAGAAAACTGAAATGAAATCAATCACAAACCAGTAAGCCCAATTTTCTAGTACTTTTTTTGCCACCATATAAGTTGCTATCACCGCCCCCCAGGAAGTAAATGCATCAATAAATGGAAATACTGCATTGGTAAAGCGATTGAGAAAATATCCTGAACTCAAGGATAGAAGCAATACTAGACTTATTGCAAAAATATGTTTTTGCAAACCCCAGGTTCTAACATGCAAGTTTTCTGATTCTATTTCTGCATTTCTCCACTGATTCAAGCCATAAAAACCCATTGATAGATAAAAGATTTGTAGAAGCGACTCCATATATAAGCCAGCTTGATACATTACAAATAAATATAGAAGTGAGCTTAATATCCAAGCAAACCAGCAGTAAATATTTTGCTTTAAAGCAAGCAGTAAATATACAATTGCAAGAGCAGCCCCTACACCTTCTATTAGTAAAGCCATACTAGTTAAAAATCAAACTTAATAGAGGCTCCAAAATGTCTTGGGTCTCCATGCCTTCTATATAAAGTATCTTCAAAATTAGGAGCCTCATTGCCAAAGTAAAATCCTCTAACAGAATAATACTTATTAAAAATATTTTTTGCCCATAGATCAATAGTCCATTTTTTATATGTATAGCCATAACTGCCATTAAATAAATAATATGATTTTGATTTGTTGTCATGAGAGTCGGAATAATAGAATTCATCTTTACCAACAAGTCCTAGGGATAGATATGAATTTGATGATAAATCATAATTAATTCCAAGACTTATGCTTATTTTAGGCGCATGCGCTTGAGACCTGCCCTCAAGATCTGGGCGTGATTTCCAATTGGTAATTTCTGTCTTCAATAAACCTATATTTGTAAATGCGCTTAATGATTC
>JAQWXQ010000053.1 GCA_029254395.1 SAR86 cluster bacterium
GTTATTTTTAACGCTCTGATGCCATCATTTTCATCCATTTCAAGAAAAAGAACTCCAAGCAAGAGGCCCATCAGTATACTTTGAGCTGTGAAAACAAAAATTCCTAAAGGAACTGAAAAATATCCAATAAACGCTAGACTTAGCAATAATATTGCCCAGGACACAAATACGACATTTAAGAATTTATTAGCTGGCGGTGAAACCACATAACCAATTTTCTGCCATTTCACCCTGCTTTCTTCGTCAGTAGCAACAACTGGAATATCGTCCTCTGTACCATTTGGAAGATGCATGTATTTTGGGAAGCCTCTGGTATCTTCAATATAAGGAATTAGATCAAATTCCTGTTTAAGATTCATCGCCCCCCTAAATGACATACCTAAAAATGTAGTGTTGTTAAAAT
The DNA here is from genome assembly GCA_029254395.1 of SAR86 cluster bacterium. Lineage (GTDB taxonomy): Bacteria > Pseudomonadota > Gammaproteobacteria > Magnimaribacterales > D2472 > CAJQGY01. Next base: position 404 of record JAQWXQ010000053.1, read on the forward strand.
AGGCCTCTTTGGATTTTTTCATTACATAAAATGTGAGCCCAAAAACTATTGAAAGCTGGGAACAAAGAATGACCATGGTTTTTGCAAATAATGTTGTTTCTATCATGTGTTAACCATACACATATTTTTATGTTCTTGATACTTATTAAGTGCCTATAAAATATATACTAATAACTTAACTATCTTTTGAAATACGCAACAGAATGATCTTCAAATTGCTTTTCGCCAATTTTTAAAAAGCCATTTTTCTTATGAAAATCTAACGATGGCATATTAATTGGTTCTATATTAACTTCACAATAGATAGGTAACTTTTCTCTATCAGCGTGGTCAAAAAGCATTTTGTATACGGCGGTCCCGATTCCTGAGCGTGTGAAAGATTTTTTAATTGCCACCCTGTCAATGTATAAAAATTTATTATCTAAAGAGCTTATATGTTTATAATTTGGTGACTTGTACTTCGAATTTTCTCTAAAGCAGACAATGAAACCAATAATCTCTTTGCCATTTTTAATAACTAAATTTTTTGAGGCCATTTCGATTAAGTTTTTCATTGATTTACTTGACGATAACCCTCCTACCTCTGGAGTATTGGACTGATTGATTTCATATATTGAGCTAATCAGAGGTTCGCTGGCGCCATGCCCAAACTCATTAATTTCAAAAGCTTGGTTAAAGCTCATTATTTTAATGATTCAGATTCTAGTTTCGCTAATGCATTTTTTATTTTTGAAGAAACCTCTTCAACAAAAAGGTTCTTTGTTAATGTGTAACTGGGGTGGCCCATTGTCGCAAGATCTTTTGCTTTGGTCATTATAGTTTGCTCGAAATGGTCTTTATCAACAACCTCATCAATAAGGCCTGCTTCAATTGCAGAGTCAATTGGATACATGGTCCCTCCAAGTATGGCTCTGTATTTATGTGATTGAGCCACTCTAAATTGGATGAGTTCTAAAATAGGTGTTGGGATTACCATATTGGTCCGCATTTCATTTGCGCCAATCATATACTTACCTTTAACTCCTACCCTATAGTCGCAGCAGCAAAGCAAAAAGGTGCCAAGAGCAATTCCATGGCCAGAGCAAGCACCAATAACTGGTCTTGGAAAATCAAGCAATCTTGAAAGCATCTTGAAGCCACTTAGAGACATGTCTTTAATAGCATCCATGTCCCCTGACCCAATTATCTTAAGATCAAACCCTGCAGAAAACATGCCATCTCTTCCTTTGATTACAAGGCAGCCGGATTCTATGGGAACCTGGTCTAAACAACTATTAACATCGTTTATCATCGATGGTGAAAAAACATTCGCCTTACCATCATCCAGGGTAATTATTGAAATATCATCCTGAGTGGTTAATGTAGCTAATTTATTTGTCATTTTTTGATCTCTATTTTTTACCTTTAAAGTTTATCAAATAAATTTATATCAATGTGTGTATATTTTGAATATTGCTTAAGTATCAAGCTGCTTTAAAACCTTGATAATCAAAATATATAAGATGATATTTATTATTTAATAGGCTACGATTTGTAGTATAAGTTTGGCATAAATTAAAAGGAAGATGAGTATGATTAGAAGAGGGTTTAAGGCAATAGGTTTATTGTTTATATTTGCAATAAGCATTAGTTCATTGTATTTGTTTAATTTATTTTTTATGAAACCATTATCAATTGATCATTATCTTGGTAAAGAGATTTTGGTTGATTTAGTTGGCTCTCCTGAGTATATGACATACATGGGTGTCTTTGACAGTTTAAACTGGGCCACTAACCACAATGCAGAGCTCAGTATAATAGGTAAAGATGATATCCAAAACGATATTAAAGGCTCACAAAAATCTCTAAAGCTGCTTAATAGATATGAAGATAGCTCTTTATCAGATAGTCAAAAAATAACAAAAAGAATAGCAATTTTTGATATTGAAAATGGTTTAAATCAATTAGAGAATTTTCCATACCACGATTACCCTCTAAACCAAGTCAGGGGCGCTCATCATAATGTTATAAGCTTTATGAGCGATCAGCATCCTGTGCGAAATTATTCTGAGGCCAAAGATTTTATTAAAAGAACAGATCTAGTTAAGGATGTTTTTACAGGCCAGTTAGATTGGTTAAAAAAACAAGCCGCTGAGGGAATCTATGCTCCTGAGTTTGTTTATGATCACATAATTAATCAGCTTAATGAACTTATAAACTATTCAGTTGATGAGCACCCTTTATACACAGAGTTTTTTAAGAAAGTTAAGTTGTTGAA
>JAQWXQ010000082.1 GCA_029254395.1 SAR86 cluster bacterium
AAAAACTTTAAGGAGAATATATGAAAGCCCTTCAATGCATAGAACTTGGTGGTCCTGATAAATTACAAGTAAAGGATATAGCTGATCCAGTGATAGCTGCTGAGCATGTCATCATTGATTTAAAAGCTGCAAGCATAAATTTTCCCGACGTGCTTATGATTCAAGGGTTGTATCAATTTCAACCACCTTTACCATTTATTCCAGGGGGTGAGGCTGCTGGGATTATCACTGAAATAGGTGAAAATGTTTTAGATTTTAAAGTTGGCGATAAAGTATTTGCTGCATCTATGACGGGTGGAGTAGCGGAGAAGCTTTTAGCTCATCAGTCAATGTTAAGAGCTATCCCAGATGATATGGATTATGAGATTGCAGCAGCTTTATCTGTTACATATGGAACTTCACTTTATGCACTTAAACAAAGGGCAAAAATTCAACCTGGGGAGACTTTATTGGTTCTTGGGGCCTCAGGCGGAGTTGGGCTTGCAACAATACAATTAGGAAAAGCTATGGGAGCCAAGGTTATAGCTGCTGCCTCAACACAAGAAAAAATTGATATATGTTTGGCAAATGGAGCAGACGAAGCATTTATATATCCCTCAGGAAATCTATCGAGGGAAGAGCAAAAAGAGCTTTCTAATAAAGTCAAAGAGTTAACAGGCGGCCTTGGTCCAAATGTTGTTTACGATCCTGTTGGTGGTAGTTATGCTGAGCCTTGCCTAAGGTCAATAGCATGGGAAGGAAGATATTTGGTTATTGGGTTTGCTGCTGGAGCAGATCAAATTCCAAAAATGCCTTTAAATTTAACTCTTTTAAAGGGCTGTCAAATAGTTGGTGTTTTTTGGGGTGCTTGGGCTGGAATGTTTCCAGATGAAAATAAGGCAAATTTTAATGAATTATTTGAACTTTACTCAAGCGGCAAAATAGATCCTACTCCATCTGATAGATTCAGCTTAGATGATTCGGCAGATGCTATTGCACATCTTGCTAACAGAAAAGCAAAAGGCAAAGTAATTGTTACGATAGATTAATTGCTTGTAATAGACTGATAGGTGAGTGAAAGCCTTGAGGTTGTGAAAGGTGGTCTAAAAAAACCTGCAAAATCTGCATCTGGATTGATAAGAATTATGTTGTTTACATGTTGGTCTAAGTGACTATGATCCATGTGATTTGACGACGGCATGACATTATTTACAGATAGTTGTGTTGCTAGATTAAGCAACATTGGTCTTGAACTTCTGATCCCAACAAAATCTTCAGAAAACCCCTTTGCATATTTATCAACAGAATCTGCCGTATCTCTTTCCGGATCAATTGATACTAAAACCCATTGCTTATCTTCTAACGGATAGTCCTTATCTTTTAAAACTTTAAGCAGCTTTGACATCTCATACATTGTGGTAGGGCATTCATCTGGGCAATTGGTAAAACCAAAGTACATCAACGTCCACTTATTCTTTAGATCATCTTTCGTAAAAGGTCTGTTATCTCCTGAAAAAAATTCAAACTCAGAGATTTCTTTTGGCTTATCAAAAAGAAAAAGGCCATTAATTAGAAGCTCATTTTTATCTAAAATTCTTGGTGTTGTGAGCTTGTTCACAAAAAGAGTCATAACAACAGCTATGAAGACAAAGATGAGTAAAATATTTAAGTTAATTTTTTTCATGTGTTTATAAAATAAAATGGTCAGCAAGCAAGGCTATAAAAATTAAGAAAATGTAATAAATGGAATAGGTAAAAGTTTTCATTGCATATTCATCACCCTCTCCTAGATATAATTTAATCGAGTAGTATAAAAAAACTGAACTTAGGACTAATGCAGATATCAAATAGATGACCCCGGACATTAAAACTATATAAGGTAATAGACTGACTAAAAATAGGATAATTGTATAAAGAACAATTTGAAGTTTGGTGAAAGCTACTCCGTGAGTGACTGGCAGCATTGGAATTGATTCTTTTGCATATTCATCTTTTCTGTAAATTGCCAAAGCCCAAAAGTGAGGAGGTGTCCAAATAAAAATTATTAAAACTAATAAAAGAGAGTAGGCATCAATTGAGTTGGTTATGGAGGTCCAGCCCAAAAGCGGGGGTGCTGCTCCAGCTAATCCGCCAATCACAATATTTTGTGGTGTCGCTCTTTTTAGGTAAACAGTATATATAAAAGCATACCCAATTAATGAAGCAATCGTTAAATACATTGTTAGGGTATTTACAAAAATATAAAGTATTAGTGCACCCAAAAAGCCAATAACAAGTGCAAAAATAGAGGCATGTATTGGGCTTATGTCGCCCTGCGGTAGAGGTCTTTTGTCCGTTCTATTCATTGATGCATCTGCACTTCTATCAATTACTTGATTGATAGCTGCAGCCGACCCTGAACAGAGAGCTATGCCAAGTAGAGCTATAAACATATAAGTGATGGAAGGAACCGTCTCTTGTGCAAGCAACATGCCTACCAAGGCTGTAATTAGCATCATGTAAACCACATTGGGCTTACATAGAATGTAATAACTTTTTAATAAGTTCATTTTTTCCAGGCCAAATAATTAACTGTTATTGTTCCAAGGAGCAAAGTTGCTGCTATGAGATTGTGGGCTATAGCTACATATAAAGGCAATACATAAATCACATTTATAATCCCTAGAGATATTTGAGTTAATAATAGGATACCGAGGGTTGAGGCCAAAGGCGCTGCTGCTGAAAACCAGAGCTTAGATATTAAAATAAGAAAAACTATAGTTACTAGAATTGCAGAAATTCTATGAGAATAATGAATAGCAACTCTTGCTGAGTTATCTAAGAGGCCATAAAGATAGTTTGGGCCAACCTCCTGACTAAAGTTGAATCCTTGTTTAAAATCCATCTCTGGAAAATAAGTTCCTTGGCAAGTTGGAAAATCAACACATGCTAGAGATGCATAATTTGTACTTGTCCAGGCTCCAAGAAATATTTGAAATAAAAGGATAATCATTGCAAGCAAGGATATCGTTTTTAGCTGAGGTACCTTCATTTGATCAAGTATTTTAAAATTTCCTGATTTCAGGAAAATAAAATAAAAAAGACTTAAAGTAAAAAATCCACCAAAAAGGTGTCCAGTAACAATGATGGGGAGTAGTTTTAAACTAACTGTTAAATATCCAAATAACCCCTGACAACATATAAAAATTAACAAGCCTAAGGACCACCAATGTAAAGACTTACCTTCTTTGTATTTGAAAGAAATATATGTCAATAGGATTGCTACAAACCCAAGTGTTGCTGCAAAGTAACGATGAACGACCTCTGGGATGGCTTTGTTTATATCGTAAGGGAAAGATGGAAATCTACTTTCAGCAAGAGCGATTTCAGCCTCGTCAGTTGGAAAAACAACAAAACCGTAACAACCAGGCCAATCTGGGCAGCCCAAGCCAGCATCAACAAGTCTAGTCCATGCTCCTAGAGCAATCACTATAAAAGCAAAACAGACTCCAAAGAGTGATAAATTTTTTACATTATTCATTAGATAAGCACCTTTAAATCTTTTAATATTTTTTTTGGATCTGTGTCAGGAGGAAAGAACATAACCGCCCTGCCATATGGATCAACAATAAAAATTGGGTTTTCAATATTCATGTCAATGGAAGAGTTTCTCTGGAGAATGTTTAGCAGCATCCCATTCTCATCCTTAAAGTTTTCGGTCCTTGGATATTCTTGCAAAAGATTGTTGAGATCTTGCTCAATGAGAGCATTCGAGAAAAAAGTTAGCCTTCTGGCCTTGTATATATCTCTATTGAGCGCAACATTTAACTGCCTCATAAAATAAATTGATTCTTTTGCTTTATCTATATCGGTAACATATACAGCCAGAACCCATTTACCATCATCGAATTTTAAATTATCTTCGCTATTGGTTATAGAAAATTGTTCAAAGTTAAAATAATCTTTAAAGAAAATGCCATTGTTGTTTGTGTTGGTTGGGGATATTCCAACAGAAAAAAACAGCGATGAAGTTATTACAACTGCAATAGGAGTTAATAGTATTATTAGAAGTAGTATTTTATTTTTCATATTTTTTCCCAGCCCATATAAACATAAAACATAAAGCTAAAAACATAGTAAACCACTGAAGGGCATAACCATAATGTTTCGAAGGCAACATGTTTGTCGGTGTAATTTTAATATATTCAAGACTATCTTTCAGCGTTGGTTCTGCAATTAATAAATATGGGAATAGCTCACTATCATAAGCTTCTTTTAAAATTTCTATATTCTTTGACTGAGAAACCTTTGGCCAAGTTTTTGTTATTAGATTATCAGATAAGACAAACCCAAGCTCTGGGCTATCAAGAGTTCCATAAACCTCAACAGTAGGTTCCCTAACATCGATGTTGGGGAGTTTTGTTCTGTTGTTGCCTGCTGATATCCAGCCCCTGTCTATAAGAATTTGTCTGTCTAGATTTTCTGAAAGAAGAGGCGTTAATACCTTGTACCCCGCTATGCCATTATAAATAACATTATCGATAAGAATCTGATTTTTAGTATCAAGCCTTCCTTTAATAGATACTCTTTCCCATTTTGCAGAATTATCCTGAAGCTCTTTTGGAGTTTTTTCACCAGCAGAATTATAAGCTTCTAAAATTTTAGCCTTTGCCTGCCCTCTTTCTATTTGCCAAACACCCAGGGCAAAGAAAAGAATGGAGAAGAAAAGAAAAAATATGGTGATCTTTGCTCCTGGTTTAAATTTACTATTCTTCATATCTATATATTGTTGATTAATTTAAAATAAATAATATGTTAAAGACACTTATTTTATTTGTTGTAGTTCTTCTTCTGATTTCGCTTGGTGCCAGCTTAGTATTTTTATTAATTGATCAAGGTAAGGCTGATAGCAAGAGAACAGTTTACGCTCTCGGAGCTAGAGTTACATTTGCAGTAATACTTATACTGCTTGTTGCTTACGGCTTGTATACCGGAGAACTTGGAAACTCTGTTCCTTGGCAGCAGTAAATTACAGTATATAAACAAATAAAAACAGCATTACCCAAACTACATCTACAAAATGCCAGTACCATGATGCTGCCTCAAATCCAAAATGATCGTGCTGTTCAAAATGACTATAACGAACTGATCTTATTAACATAATGGAAAGCATTATGCCGCCCATCAGCACATGGAAGCCGTGAAATCCAGTTAACATGAAGAAAGTAGAGCCATATATACCGGAGTTTAGTGTTAATCCATAATGAGCATAAGCCTCATAATATTCCGCCACTTGAAGTCCAACAAAAGTAAGTGCTAAAAATACTGTTACGCCCAGCCATGTATTGAATTTTTTTCTATCATTATTTTTAAGTCCGACATGAGCAAAATGCACTGTTACGCTTGAGCTAAGCAAGACAATAGTGTTCCACATTGGCAGCCACAACAGGGCATGGTCCCACCCAGGAAAAGCCATACTTTTTTCTGCTAAATTATATGCAGACCCAGCATCAGGAGTAGTTATTAAAGGCCATGTTGCCTCGAAACCTTCCCAAAGACCAATGGCTTCAACACCGACACCTTTCTCACCAAGGCCAGCAAGCCATGGCACGGCAAATGTTCTTACATAAAATAAAGCACCAAAGAATGCTGCAAAAAACATCACCTCTGAAAAAATAAACCATGACATACCATAAACATATGATTTTTTAAGTTGAGCACTATCGAGCCCTGCTATATGCTCCTGAACAACCTTTCTAAACCAAACAAACATTGTTGCGAATAAGCTTATAAACCCAGCATATAGAATATAAACAGAGTTGCTTCCTTCCTGGCCTATACTGTTAATGGTGCTAGATGCGCCCATGACCAGTAAAAACAATGAAAATGCCATAAATATAGGCAATCT
>JAQWXQ010000092.1 GCA_029254395.1 SAR86 cluster bacterium
GGAATATCATTAATTGGATGGTTTCATAGCATCTTAGGACTAGCAGCAATTTTTGTCGGACTATATCTATTGCTTAAAGATAGATTTATTTTCATGCATACAAAGCTAGCCAAATTTTATTTAGCAAGCACAGTAATTACTTGCGCTTCATCTTTTCTTCTATACGGAGCAACCGGCTCATTTAATACAGCGCATTGGCTTTCAGTAATAACTATTTTGGCGGTATTGTTTGCATTAGGATTAGACAGATTTAATATTTTTGGTTTTTTAAATACCTACTTTAAACAACTAGCTTTAACCGGGACAGTTTTCTTTAGCATGCTTCCTACAACTGCAGAAGTTTTGCAGCGGCTGCCACCAAGTGATCCATTTGTGGATTCAATTGAAGATCCTTTAGTCCAAAGTTTTTACATGTCCTATGTTGTAATTTTCGGAGTATTTGCAATCTATCAGATAGTTAAAATCTACAAAGGGGATAGCAATGGCGCATAGTGAATACTATGAAAAAGTCAAAATTTCAAAACAGGCGTTTTTAGATTGGAGAAAAGTTCCTGCTCCATTAAGAGGTGAGGTAATTAGGAAGTTTGGAAATGAGCTTAGAGATAATAAAATTGATTTAGCAAAAATAATAACTGAAGAGGCAAGGAAGATAGTTTCTGAGGCTGAGGGAGAAGTCCAAGAGGCAATAGACATGTGTGATTTTGCAACAGGTCTAAGCAGGCAACTATATGGATTAACTATGCCAAGTGAGAGACCTGATCACAGACTGCAAGAACTATGGCAGCCAATAGGAGTCGTAGGATGTATAACAGCATTTAATTTTCCAATGGCTGTATTTGCTTGGAATTTTTGCCTAGCTGCGGTTTGTGGAAATAGCATTATTTGGAAACCAAGCCCACATTCTAATAAGTGTGCTGAGGCAATTAAAAATATTTGGGATAACGTTGCAGGCGACCATAAAGACCTTGTTCAGATTTTACAAGGCGGCAATAACGCAGCAATTGATTTATGTAACGATACAAATATTCCACTTATTTCTGCTACAGGCAGCACAAAGATGGGTAAAGACTTGGCACCGCTTGTCGCCGCAAGACTTGGAAGAACACTGCTGGAATTGGGTGGAAATAATGCAGCTATTGTTTGCCCAACTGCAGATATCGATCTCACAGTAAAAGGAATAACATTTTCTGCATGTGGAACTTCGGGCCAAAGATGTACCAGCCTAAGAAGAGCGTTTATTCATGAGGATATCTACAATGAGTTTATGCCAAAGTTACATGCATACTATGAAACGCTTACCATTGGAGATCCTTCAGAACCCTCCTCTCAACTTGGCCCATTAATTTCAAAAGATAGCTTTGATTTAATGCAAGATACTTTAAAAAACTTAAGGTCAAGAAATATTCAAGTAACAGGAGGCGAACGGATAAATATTGAAAATCCAAATGAATACTATGTGCAACCTGCAATCGTAGAGGTTGAAAATATAGAGCCAGAAATGCTTAATGAGGTTTTTGCACCAATCTTATATGTCAAGAAATTTACTAAACTTCAACATGCAATCCAGATGCAGAATGA
>JAQWXQ010000095.1 GCA_029254395.1 SAR86 cluster bacterium
TTTCTTGATAAGAACATTTCTTTAATTATCTTCACATAAATGTGTAGGTTGGCCCAAACGGGATTAAAAGTATTTAATGTGCCTCTAATTCCATATATACATGGCTCATTTTCATCTTCTATTTTGTGTGTTCCAAACATTCTGTCCCATATGATAAAAACACCACCATAGTTTTTATCTATATATTGGTCATTCTGAGCATGGTGGACCCTATGATTTGAAGCAGTAACAAAATAATTTTCATACCATCCTAGTTTAGGTATGTGTTCACTGTGAACCCAAAATTGATATATAAGGTTTAATGAAGCTACGCTTATAAAAACATAAGAAGGGATTCCAATTAAAAACATTGGAATATAAAAAACCCAACTAACAAATGCACCTGTTCCAGTTTGCCTTAAGGCTGTACTTAGATTGTAATCTTCACTCTGATGGTGAGCGACATGAGATGCCCAGAATATTTGTCTCTCATGACTTATTCTATGGAACCAATAGTAAAAAAAGTCATAAATAATGAAAGCAAACACCCATGTTATTGGAGATTTTGCATCTAGGCGCCATAAAGCAAATTTCGTCTCTGCTAAATAAAAAACATAGCCTGCAGCACCAATAATTATTAGCTTATTTGCAGTACGAAGGGTGCCCATGAATAAGTTGCTGATAGCATCATTCAATCTATAAGTATTCTTTTTTATTGCAATCCCATAAGCCAGCTCTACTAAAAGAGCAAGCAAGAAAAAAGGAACAGCATAGGTAATGTAATCCATGATTAATATTATCTTAAATGAAAGGTTTTATAAAATATGTGAAGGTCTAATTTATAAAAACTAGTCTATCTATTAGAAGCTCTATTCCATGCAAGAACTGAGAATGGAATGGTTGATAAATAAATTAAAGCTAAAATATTAATAGATAACCACAAGAAATTAATAATACTTAATGCTATTAATGAAAATAGAATAAGGAATACAAGCCTTGATTTGATATACATTTTTTTTCTCTTAATTGAAAAAGTTGGAATTCTGCTTGTTAATAAACCACTGATTAAAATGATATAAGCTGCTACAAAGTTTAGATTTTCATAAGCCCAATCAAAACCCATGAATGAATGAGTTAAAGGCAGCAAGATTAAGACAGCTCCAACGGGCGTAGGAATGCCAGTAAAAAAACTTTCTGGCTCTTCTTCAGAAGACTTGGATAACTCTAGCCTTACGTTATATAAAGCTAGTCTTAAGCATGAAAAAATAATAAAAACTAAACAAGCGAAAGTCCCTATGCTGCTTTCCATTTTAAAGATTGACATATAAACAAGAATTCCTGGTGCAATACCAAAACTTAAAAAATCTGAGAGAGAATCAAGTTGTGCACCTAAATCAGACTCGCTTTTAAGATGTCTGGCAAGCATTCCATCCAATACATCACACACTCCTGCAATTAAAATACATAATATTGCTAAGTTAAAGTCCTCTTCAATGGCGAATCTAATTGAGCTCAAACCAAAACTTAGGCCAGACAAAGTAATGACATTGGGCAACAATACTTTGAAATCTATTTTTTTCATCTATATTACTTAAAAGTTGCTAAAACAGATTCACCAGCAACAACCTTATCTCCAATTGAGCATTTTGTGACCGCATCCAATGGCATATATATATCAACCCTAGAACCAAATCTAATCAATCCAAATCTTTCTCCTTGA
>JAQWXQ010000099.1 GCA_029254395.1 SAR86 cluster bacterium
TCAACCCAAACACCTCTCATGTACATGTAATGCCAAAAAGCAATACCTGTAACAAGACCTGATACAGTTAAAGATGTTTTCCATTTAGAACTTACGTTATCTCTTTCAACAAAAAAGAAAACTGTTGCAGCCAATAAAGCAGCTGTAACTAGCCAAAAAGATACGCCAGTCATATCATTTGCTGCTAAATCCCCCGCAGCGAATGATGGCATAGCCATAAGTCCCGTTAACATTAATAAATATTTCATATATAACTCCTCACATATATATAAGCCTAAATTGGCTATTTATTTTAAATACGAGCTTTAATAATAGAAAACAAAATATAACTATGCAAGGGGATTCTACAAATAAGTAATTACTAAAAATTTACTAAAAGATTATTGTTTAGTATTATCTTGTTATGAAAGTTGCAATATATCCTGGTTCATTTGATCCCATCACGCTCGGCCATATGGACATAATAGATAGAGGCTGCGGCCTCTTTGATAAAATAATTGTAGCAGTTGCTCAAAGTGAATCAAAAAAACCTTTGTTCTCGCTCGATGAAAGAGTTAGGCTTGTAAAACAAATTTATAAAGAAAATACCAATGTTGAAGTTATGGGCTTTCCCCGTCAGCTTACAGTTGATTTGGCAAGAGAGCATGGTGCATGCGCAATTATTAGAGGTCTCCGCGCTGTAGCTGATTTTGAGTATGAGTTTCAACTTGCAACAATGAATAGAGCCCTTGCTCCTGATATCGAAAGCATTTTTCTAACACCCAAAGAGAGTCTAATTTATGTCTCATCCAGCCTAATAAAAGAGATATCCGATCTTAAGGGAGATGTCACGAATTTTGTTCATCCAATTGTTGAACAAGCACTTAAGGCTAAATTGGACAGAACTTAAATCTGGCAGTTATTGCAATAAAAAGTTGCTCTCTGATTTTGCACAGTCTTTATAATCTTTTCATCACAGACCAAACAGCCCTCATTTTCTCGCCCATATGCCTTTAGTTTAAATTTGAAGTAACCAGCGCTGCCATCGGCAGAATAAAAATCTTTTAGAGTAGTACCACCAACTTTGATAGCATTCTTAAGAATTTTTTTTATGCACTTAGCAAGGCTTGTACATTCATGCTCACTTAGCAGACTTGATTCCTTTAGTGGGTTTATTTTTGCTTCAAACAGACTCTCACAGGCGTAGATATTCCCAACTCCCACAACATTTTTTTGATTCATTATCAAACTTTTAATAGGTGCCCTAGATTTACTGCAAATACTAAATAAGTAAGAGCCATTAAATTTTTTTTCCAGCGGCTCTATACCAAGTTTGTTAATTAAAAAATGTGATTTAATATTTTTTGTGAGATGTATTGATCCAAACCTCCTTGGATCGTTGTAAATAATTTTTTTGTCTTCAAAAATAAACTCGACATGATCATGTTTTTTAAAATGATTAGATGCTCTATTTAATATTCTTAAGCTACCAGACATCCCAAGGTGAAGAAGTATGGAATAATTATCCGAGTTAAAAATAATATACTTTGCTCTTCTGGTTATATCATTGATTTTGAAGTTATTAATAATACTTTCAAAATTTTTATCTACCTTCCACCTTAAATTAGGATTATTTACTTTAGAAGATTCTATAACCTTTCCTTCAAATTGAGATATTGCTCTTCTGGTCGTTTCAACCTCAGGCAACTCGGGCATGGTTTAATTTAAAAGATTATTGATATTAATGATATCTTTAGGAGCTATAGTTCCGGATGCTAAGCCCAATCTTAAATTTGCTAATATATAATCATATTTGGCATTGGCTAGATTCTTTTCTGCGCTATAAAGATTTTTTTCTGCCTGCAATAAATCAACAACATTTCTTGTACCTACTTTATAACCAACCTGAGTTGCCTCAAGCGCACTAGTTGCTGATATAACTGCTTGTTTTTGAGCTGTAACATTAGCAACAAGGGTAATGACATTTGAATATTGCGATCTGACCTCTTGAATAACAGATCTTTCAGTGAATAATGTATTCTCAGTAGTTCTATCATATTGAGCATATGCTTGTTTTCTTCTTGAACTCACAGCACCTCCTTGATACAAAGGCATGCTTAGTTGAATAGAGTAATTTCTTCTACCAGTAACTGATGGCACAGGTATTCCTTGGCCGTTAATGCTAAAACCTTCATAGTTATATTGATTGGTTTCAGACTCAGATTCCGTCCCAACAATATTTATTTTTGGTAGATGATTTGAAGCTGCGCTCCTTGCACCGCTTTTGGCCGCATCTTTCCTTAAATATGCTGACTGCAATCTATAATTTTTTTTCAATGCTAGCTCAACCCATCTTTCTTTCGATGTAGGAGTCGGAGCTACAATTTCTAGATTCTCACCGAGCTCATTAACGCTAAAGACTTCTCTACCAATTAAAGCATTCAATGCTTCTCTTGCTGAAAATAAGTTTCCTTCGGTGCTAATTCTTGCTGCTTTACTTATATCAAATGCCAGCTGAGCTTCCTGAACACCAGTAATTGCAGAAAGGCCAACTTCAAATCTTTGCTGAGCCTGATCAAGCTGCTGCTTAATAGCTTTTTCCTCTGAAATAGCAGCGTTTAGATTATCAATTGCTCTCAAGACACCAAAATAGAGTTCCGCTGTTCTTAATAAGAGGTTTTGCTGTTCATAGGCAAAATCTGCTTCCGCCGCGCTAGTTAAGGCCTTTGATTGTTTATAAGAAAACCAACTATCAAGCCTTAGTAAAGGCTGGCTAATGGTTGCAGATGAAGAGAAAGAATTATAGTTCTGAGTCAATTCTTTATTTTGATAATATTCATTCCAGTTAGTGCTTCCACTTATAGAGACGCTCGGCAGTAACCCAGCCCTTCCTTGAACAACAATTTCTTTATCAGCTAAGTATGAATATTCAGCTGCTCTATACGTTGGGTCATTTTCTAAAGCTTCATTATAAATATCTAAGATATTTTCTGACGATGCAGCAGGTGAAAGTAGTAAGCCAATGACAATCCAAAGGCATAATAAGTTGGAAGATTTTTTCATATTCATTCTAATATATTAACTCAAATTTAATGTGTGCAGTGTAAACATTTTGATAAATTTTGCAATGCCACCAGTCCTTATAATAATATTAAAAATTTACTCACTTATAAATAATATTACTAATTTCTTAGAGTAGAATATATGTAAATAGTTCAATACTAATATTAATAAGGTTTACAAAATTGTCTAACTCATACGACTCTAAAGCAATCGAGGTTCTCTCAGGTCTAGACCCTGTTAAAAAGAGACCTGGTATGTACACGGATACCAATAATCCAAATCATTTAATTCAAGAGGTTTTGGATAACTCAATTGATGAAGCGCTATCTGGACATTGTTCAGCAATCAAAGTCAGCCTCTTTAAAGATGGTTTTATACAGATTGTTGATGATGGAAGAGGGATGCCAGTTGATATTCATCCTGAGCATAAGGTCTCCGGAGTAGAGTTAATAATGTGCAAGCTTCATGCTGGAGCCAAGTTCTCAGGTGATGAATATAATTTTTCAGGAGGTCTTCATGGTGTTGGAGTCTCAGTTGTTAATGCTCTTTCAGACGAATTAGAGGTAAAAGTAAGAAGAGATTCAAAAGAGTACAGCATTTCCTTTAATAATGGAGATAAAGCTAAAGAGTTGCACCAAGTGGGAGAGGTAGGGTCAAGAAATACTGGAACAACCATAAAATTTAAACCAAACCCAAAATATTTTGAAACTATTGAAGTCCAGCTGAAACACTTGAAACACTTGCTAAAAGCTAAGGCTGTTTTGTGTCCTGGGCTAACAATCGATTTCTTTTATGAAAAAAAATCCGAAAGACAGAGGTGGTTTTATGAGGATGGTCTTAAAGGCTATCTTCTAGAATCTTCTGACGGCGCCGATCTTATTCTTAATGAATCTATTCTTTGCTCTAAGCCAAGCAATATTCAAGAGGTAGAGTTTGTTGTGAATTGGTCCCCAAGAGTTTTAAAAAATAGGCTTGATGAGACATATGTAAATTTAATCCCTACCGCTCAAGGTGGATCACACTTAAATGGTTTCAAATCTGGTCTTTTAGAGGCAGTTAAAGAATTTTGTGATTATAGAAACCTTCTTCCGAAAGGCTTAAAAATTAATGCAGAAGATGTTATTTCAAATGCTTACTTTGTTGTCTCATCAAAATTACAAAACCCACAATTTGCAGGGCAAACAAAAGAAAGGCTTGATTCAAAGGACCATATGAGCTTTGTAGCAAGTACAACAAAAGATGCTTTGAGCATATGGTTTAACACTAATACTGAGGAAGGGGAAAAAATAGCAGACTTGGCAATCTCTTCAGCACAAGCAAGAGCTAAGGCTTCAAAAGTTGTAGAAAGAAAGAAAACTTTTAAAGGCCCAGCACTCCCTGGAAAGCTTTCTGACTGCAATAGTGAAGATCTAAATGAAACAGAACTATTTCTTGTTGAGGGCGACTCTGCTGGAGGTTCAGCAAAGCAAGCAAGAGAAAGATCTTTTCAAGCGATAATGCCTTTAAGGGGAAAGATACTAAATACTTGGGATCTTGAGAGTGTTGAAATTATAAAATCTCAAGAGATAAAAAATTTATCTACAGCCATAGGTGTTATGCCTGGAAATGATGATATCTCTGGTTTGAGATACGGAAAAATCTGCATACTAGCTGATGCTGATTCAGATGGCTTGCATATTGCAACTTTACTATGTGCTTTGTTTTTAAGGCATTATAAAACTCTTGTTCAACAAGGCAGAATCTATGTATCCATGCCTCCGTTATACAGAATAGACTGTGGCAAAGAAGTGGCATACGCGCTCGATGATTTTCAGAGAGAGGAGATAGTAACCTCTTTGAAATCAAAAAAAGGAAAGCCAAAAATTAATATTCAAAGGTTTAAAGGTCTTGGAGAAATGAATCCATCTCAATTAAGAGAGACAGTAATGGATCCCCAATCCAGACAGCTAGTAAACCTATCAATTAGCTCAAGTGATGACGCAAATTCTGTTATGGATTTACTTTTAAGTAAGAAAAGAGCCCCTGATAGAAAAGAATGGCTCGAAAAGAAAGGCTCTTTAGCGGAAGTAAAATAATATGAAAAAAATAGAATCTATTAGCTTAAAAAAATACGCAGAAGACTCTTATCTTAATTATGCTATGTATGTAATTCTCGACAGAGCTTTGCCGAATATAGGAGATGGATTAAAACCAGTCCAAAGAAGGATTTTGTATGCCATGTCAGAGCTTGGACTTGATGCCGGGTCTAAATATAAAAAATCTGCTAGAACCGTTGGAGATGTAATTGGTAAGTTTCATCCTCATGGCGATGGTGCTGCATATGAAGCGATGGTGTTAATGGCACAAAACTTTTCATTTAAATATCCTTTTGTTGATGGCCAAGGAAATTGGGGCTCTCAAGATGACCCCAAGTCATTTGCGGCTATGCGATATACAGAATCTAAATTAACTAAATTTGCTAATTTATTAATAAAAGAACTTAAATCTGGAACTGTAGACTGGCAACCAAACTTTGATGGTTCTCTTTTGGAGCCAGTAATTTTTCCATCAAAGTTGCCATCTATATTGCTGAATGGAACTTCTGGTATAGCAGTAGGTATGGCGACAGATATCCCTTCTCATAATATAAATGAAGTTATAGATTCAACTGTCTATTTATTGGAAAATCCTAAAGCTGAATTAAAGGATATCTTGCAAATAGTAAAAGGCCCAGATTTCTCAAATAACTCCTCAATAATAGCTAGCCAGGAAGAGCTTAATGAAATTTATTCAACAGGTAGAGGAGGATTTAAAATCCAAGCTCAATGGGCTCAAGAAAAAAATCAAATTATAATTAACGCACTTCCATACCAGGCTTCTGGATCAAAAATTCTTGAGCAAATAGCAGACCAGATGCTTAAAAAGAAGATTCCTATGGTTGTAGATCTTACTGATGAAGGTGACCATGAGGAGCCAATAAGATTAGTAATAACCCTAAAATCTAATCGAGTAGTTGCTGAAGATGTTATGAATCATCTTTTCGCATCTACTGACCTTCAAAAAAATTATAGAGTTAATATGAATTTGATAGCCTTAAGCGGGGGGCCAAAAGTATTCTCTTTAATAGAGTTGTTAAAGGAATGGATCACTTTTAGGAAAGAAACTGTTGTCAGAAGGCTTGAGCATAGGCTTGATCAAGTGAATGATAGGCTGCATATTTTAGAAGGCCTGCTCGCCGTCTATTTAAATATCGATGAAGTTATTAAAATTATTAGAGAGTCTGATAAACCTAAGCAAGAGATTATTTCAAAATTTAATCTTTCTGAAATTCAAGCAAATGCAATTCTTGATATAAAGCTCAGGCAACTTGCAAAACTTGAGCAGATTAAGCTTGAGGATGAAAGAGAGATTTTATCCAAAGAGCAAGATGAAATTGAAACTGTTCTATCTTCAAAGGCAAGACTAAAAACTTTAATTAAAAAAGAGCTAATTGAGATTAAGGATGAGTTTGGTGAGGAGAGAGTCTCTCCAATAAAAGATTCCTCAAATGCAAAAATATTTTCTGAAGAAGAGACATTAGTTACTGAACCAATAACAGTTGTTTTATCAAAGGCAGGGTGGATTAGAAGCGCTAAAGGCCATGAAATTGATCCCTCCTCTTTAGGCTATAGAGGAGAAGATAAACTTCAAGATTTTTCTAGAGGTAAAAGCAATCAAATTTCAGTATTTATGGACTCTAGCGGCAAAGTATTTTCGTTACCAAGTCACTCATTGCCATCTGCAAGAGGGATGGGTGAGCCAATCTCAGGTAGAGTCACTGCAGAATCTGGTGTGAGTTTTATATCATCATTTGTCGGAGACCCAGAAGATAAGTATATTTTTACCAATTCTGCTGGGTATGGGTATATTTCAGAATTTAGCAATACAGTATCCAATAAGAAAACTGGCAAGGCTTTCATGAAGGTTCCGGATGGTGCCAGTCTATTAAAGGCTCAAAAATTGAAATCTGGGCATAAGTACATAGCAGCAGTATCAAATATTGGAAAACTGCTTATTTTTGAAATTGATGAGCTTCCAATTTTACCAAAAGGGAAAGGGAACAAAATTATCAACATCCCAACTGCAAAATTTAAATCTAAAGATGAATTCATGATTGATATTCAATTACTTGCCGAGGACAGCAATCTTGTTGTTCATTATGGGAGCAAGTCTAGGTCACTGCCGTATAAAGATTGGCAACACTACATTTCTTCTAGAGCCAAAAGAGGCAAT
Source organism: SAR86 cluster bacterium (assembly GCA_029254395.1). Lineage (GTDB taxonomy): Bacteria > Pseudomonadota > Gammaproteobacteria > Magnimaribacterales > D2472 > CAJQGY01. The sequence continues at coordinate 7,294 of JAQWXQ010000099.1, forward strand.
ATATTGGCAGGACATCTTAAGCGAGTAGAGGCTATTTCAGAAGAGGAAAAAATTAAAGACTCTGAATCTGAGTAAGAGTCTTTTCAAATATGAACATAGATTTCCTTATAAGCACATCCTCAATTATAAGGCTTGGTGAGAACCTGACTGTATCAATATTTGCCTTCAAAATCATAAGCCCATTTTGATGGCTTTTTGCAATAAGTTCGTCAACCTGTATATTTGAATCCTTTGAAAAGGTAACGCTCAACCAAAGTCCTTTAGATTTAACCTCACTAAATACATTTAAGTTGTTATTAATATCCTTGAGGAGGTCTAAGAATAACTCCTCTTTCTTTTTCACCCTGTTAAGAAAAGACTTTTTTGAAATAATATCTATAACTTTTTCTCCAACAGCACAGGCAATAGGATTACCTCCAAAGGTGCTACCATGCAGCCCTGGAGCCATAAAAGATGACACTTCATCAGTAGTTATAATCCCACCTAAAGGTAAGCCATTAGCAATACCTTTGGCAAAGCAGACGATATCTGGTTTAATTTTAAACTGCTCATAAGCAAACAAGCTTCCAGTTCTGCCTACTCCTGATTGAACTTCATCAATAATTATTAAAGCATTGTGTTTCTTTGCTAATTTTTTTAGCCCAGCAATAAATTTAGTACTTGCAGATGTTATGCCAGATTGCCACTGGACAACCTCAAGAATAATTGCAGAAGTATTGTCTGAAACAACTTTTTCTAAGTCTATAGTTGAATTGTATTCATGACTTTTTATCCCTTTTGGTAAGGGTCCAAAGCCATCATCAAGGGCCTTTGAATGAGCAAGAGTTATCCCCATCAAGGTTCGCCCATGAAATGAAGTTGTAAAGGATACTATCTCATTTTTCTTTGAATGAAATTTTTTTGTTGAGTACTTACGAGCTGTCTTAACTGCTGCCTCTATAGCTTCAGCCCCTGAGTTAGAAAAAAATACTTTATCTCCAAAAGTATTTTTACATAGCCTGTTTGCCAGCCTTACCGATGGCTCATTTATGTAAAGGTTTGATAAATGCCACAGATTTTTTGTCTGTTTGGAAACAATACTATTTAATTCTGAATTGCTATGACCAAGACTTGTAACCGCAATACCTGCAGTAAGATCGATAAACTTATTTCCATCTGTATCCCAGACATGTGAACCCTTTGCTTTTTTTACAACAAATTCTGCAGGCATATAAAATGGCATTATATAATGATCATATTTATTAATTATTTTCATATATTTATTGTAACGTGGTTATTGTTAAAACAATTAGTGAAGACAGCTATTTAATAGATGTTAGTCCAAACTCGTCCTTGAATGGAATTGCGAGAATTATATTTTTGTTAAGTATTTCTATAGTTTGCATTGGGATCGCGACAGTATTTTTCTTGCTTGGAGCAGTATTAATACTGCCTTTTGCTGGACTTGAGATAGCAATTTTATTAACAGCATTTTACCTAAACTTTAATTGGAGCCGCCAAAAGCAAAAAATTTTTATATCCCAAGATTTAGTTTTAATTCAAAAGGGTAGAAAAAAAATAGAATATAGTTGGCAAGAATTTAGAACATTTACTTCCTTTCGTGTGGATAAGAAATCTGACGAAATTACAAAGCTATGTTTCAGATCAAAAGGTAAAGATATAGAGGTGGCTGAGTTTTTAAATCAAGATGATAAAAAAGTCTTACAAGATGAAATTAGCAGTATCGTCAATAAGCTTAACGACTAAATATCCCAAGCCTCTAGTTTCTTTTTTACAAGCTCAAGCTTCAATTTTTTTATCTCAGGCAGACCATTCTTAAAAGCGGTCTTAGCCTCGCCTTGGATAAGAGGTTGAAGATACTCGACCCCCTTTTTAGTAATACCAAAACCATTCTTTGTTATGAAGTTTTTTGGCAATTTTTTTTCAAGATTTGCTATTTTTGATAAAGGTGCAGGCTCAATTGACCAACTATAAGATTTCGTTGGCAATCTCTTAATTACAGGCATTGTCCCGTTCATCCCCTCAACTGCATATTTTACAGCATACCTTCCAACAGCCTGTGCATGTTCTAAGTCAGTTTGCGACGCTATATGTCTTGCACTCCTTTGAAGATAGTCAGCTACAGCCCAATGATTTTTCATTTTAAGGTTCTTAGAGACTAAGTTAGATATAAATGGTGCCACTCCTCCAAGTTGGGCATGCCCAAATGCATCCTTTGTATCAGACTCAGCAAGGAAATTCCCTCTATAATTTCTGACACCTTCAGACACAACGACAACACAATAACCTTCATTTTTAACATAACCCCTGACCTCATCCAAAAACCTTTTTTGATTAAAAGTTATTTCAGGAAGAAGGATAATATGCGGAGCACTTTGATGTTCACTTCTTGCCAAAACACTTGATGCTGCCATCCATCCTGCATGCCTTCCCATAACCTCTAGAATAAAAACTTTTGTAGACGATTCAGACATTGACTGAACATCCAAGGATCCTTCCAAGGTTGAGGTAGCAATATATTTTGCAGCGGAACCAAACCCTGGACATGAATCTGTTATAACTAAGTCGTTATCAACAGTTTTAGGAATAGCTATACAAGTAAGTTCATACCCCATCTCTTTACTTATTTTTGAAACCTTTAAAGCCGTATCTGCTGAGTCATTGCCGCCATTATAGAAAAAATAGCCAATATTATGAGCTTTAAAAACTTCTATTAGCCTTTTGTACTGATCAATGTCAGTTTTAATATCCTTTAACTTATATCTACAAGACCCAAAAACACCTCCGGGTCTATAATTGAGTGATTCAATTACAGCAGAAGTTTCCTTTGATGTATCAATAAGATCTTCACGCAAAGCGCCCAAGATCCCGTTTTTACCCGCAAAAACTTTACCAATTTTATTTTTATGATTTTTAGCCTCAAGAAGAAGGGCGCCAGCTGTTGCATTTATAACTGCAGTAACACCACCAGATTGAGCATAAAAAGCATTTTTTTTCATAAAATAGACCTTTACATTTAAAATTTAAAACATCCAAAGTATTATAACCATTATGAGAATACATATTCTAGGCATTTGCGGAACCTTCATGGGAGGTATTGCTCATATCTTAAAAGACTCAGGTCATCATATTTCGGGCTCTGATATGCAGTTCTATCCACCCATGTCAGATCAGCTTCAGGATTCTGGGATAGAGCTTATATCTGGATATGAAGCATCATCGTTACCAGATGCGGATCTTTATATAATTGGAAATGCACTTTCTAGAGGCAATGAATCCATTGAGTTCATTCTTGAGAATAAACTTCCTTTTAAATCTGGTCCTGAAATACTTGGAGAAATGTTAGCTAAAAAAAACGTTATTGCAGTATCTGGCACTCATGGCAAGACAACAACTTCATACATGTTGTGTCATATTTTCTTATCTCAAGGAAGAGATATAGGCTATCTTGTTGGAGGAATTTCTAGCTCAACTGATAAATCTGCATATCTTGGAAGTGATCCTGTTTTTGTTGTTGAGGCCGATGAGTATGATTCAGCTTTTTTTGATAAGAGATCTAAATTCATACATTACAAACCATCCACTTTAATTATTAACAATATTGAATTTGATCATGCAGATATCTTTAGAGATATTGAAGATATTAAAAAGCAATTTCATCACCTGATCAAGACTATACCTAGCTCAGGAAATATTATTTTTTATAATGACAATGAAAATACTTCTGACGTCATAGGTCGCGGCATATGGTCAAATGAAGTGCCTATAAATAATGGCAATATAATCCTAGATTCACAAAATAAATGCCTCAAAATTTCAGATAAAGAATTTTACCTTGGTGACCTTCCTTTAATTGGCGATCATAATCTTCAAAATTACTCATCTGCAATACTTGGAGCATATAAAAATGGTATTTCAGTTGAAGCATCTATAGCAAGTCTTATGAATTTTAAAGGTGTAAAAAGGAGGCTGGAGCTTAAAGGCGAATACAATAATGTTAAAATTTTTGACGACTTTGCTCATCATCCAACTGCTATAAAATATACCGCAGATGCACTCTATAACCACTTCAAAGATAAAAAAATCTTTGCCATTGTTGAGCTTGGCTCTAACACAATGTCCGGAGGTTTCCACGGCGATGATATTTTTGACGCCTCAAAAGCTTTGGCAAAAACTATATGGATTGATCATAAGGACAGCGTGATGAATGAAAGTTATAAAAATGAAATATTTGATTCGCTTGATGGAGCAATAAAGTTCACAAAAAGCTGTATTGAGCAATATGATATTATTTTAATTATGACTAATAAGGATAGTTCTAAAATCTATAACCCATTAATTGCACATCTTGAAAAAAACTAACGTACCAGTATTCCCTTTAAAGTCTGTTGCTCTTCCAGGTAGCATTCAATCACTTCAAATCTTTGAACCAAGATACATCAACATGATTAAAGAGTCTTTGAAATCAAACAAAGGCTTTGTTATTGCTTTTTTTGATGAAGGAAATGTAAAAAATAACATATTGATCTCTAAAAAAGGATCCTATGTAAAAATTATTGACTTCAATAATTTACCAAATGGATTGTTGGGAATAACAGTTAAATCAGAGCATAAAGTTTCAATTAATAACATATGCCAGCTTGAAGATGGTTTAAATATCGCAGACGTTGAAGCTATGGTTGACCCTGAAGTTGATGACCAGGCTATTCTTGCTGAATATCCAGAATTTATAAATATCCTTACTCAAATAATGAAACACCCAAAGGTTCTTGAGATGCCTATTGAGGTCGACTTTAATTCAGCAGATTCAATTGCATATCATCTTGGAGGTTTAATACCCATAACCTCAGAAGAAAAGCAAAGCTTATTAGAGGCATTTGATGCATCTCAACGTTTTGCTATTTTGTCAAAATGTATTGAAAGAATGAACGACCAATAAGTTTTTCAATCAAGTTTTATTTTATCAACATTGGATTTAATTCTTATCCAATTAATACCTTTTCTTACTGCCTTAATTGTTATTATTTTCTTCTCTAAATCGAATTTTTTTGGGTAATCACTCATCATTAAACCAACAAGTATCATTAGGATGCCTTGGCCAGGCAAAACTAAAGCCACTAACCCCATAATAATAAAAACGTAACCAATAATGTTTTTAAAGACTATATAAATTATCCACAATAATATAGAACGATTTTTTAGTGCAGAAACCCTTTTTTTATTAATAAAGTAATCTGACGGAATAGCTAGGATGAATAGCCTTAAACCAACTATGCTAAATACAAAAACAAGAATGGAAACAATGCCAGCATAGAAAAAAATATAACTATTATTCTCTAACCATGCATACAAAAAATTTAAACCATAAATTTCCAAATTTACTTATCTTTTTAATTGAATTTAATTTAGTATATCTTAAGATTACATAAATTATATATAACCAGCTTTGCCAAAAAATAAAATCATAAACGTTTGCTTAGAATCTTTAGAAAATAGTAAGGCTCTTGATATATTGTCGCTTGATATTGAAGGAATATCATCATTTGCAGATAAAATTATAATAGCCACAGCAAACTCAAACAGGCATGCAAAATCTATTTCTAATAAGCTTATTGAAGAGGTTAAAGATAATAATTTTGAGATACTTGGAAGCGAAGGGAGTGCAGATTCTGGCTGGATACTTGTCGACTGTGGTTCAGTAGTAATTAACCTTATGCGACCTGAAACTAGGGAGTTTTATGATTTAGAGGGGCTATGGGGAGAGAATACCTTGCTCTCAACTAACTCCTGAATGGTTTTTAATATAATTAGCGTATCTAATAAATTATCTAAATGGGAATCAGAGGGGATAGACTCTTATAAAAAACAGCTCCCAAATAATCTTTCTTTAAGATTTGACATCATTAAAGGACAGCAACACCCTAAAAGATCAATTTCTGAGATTAAATCTTTGGAATCAAAATTAATTTCCTCAAAAATAAAACAGGGCTCATTTACTATAGCTTTTGATTTAAATGGCAAGGAGCTTGATAGTATTGAATTTAGCAAGCTCATCAAAGAATGTTCCGAAAAAAATAAAATAACAAATTTTCTTATTGGGGGTTCGTTTGGTTTATCGCAAGAAGTAATTAGCTCATCGAATGCCTCAATTTCAATTTCAAAGATGACCTTCCCGCATCGGCTTTTTAAAGTATTATTAGTCGAGCAAATTTATAGATCTTTCTCAATTTTAAATAACTCCCCTTATCATAAATGATTGGTATTGAAGATAGGTTTATTGAGAAAAGAATTTTTAAAAGCAGACTAATTCTTATCTATCTTTTTTTTGGCATTTTATTCTCAGCCTTTATTTATCGCACCTACACCCTTCAAGTTTATAGTTATTCAAGTTATGAGCTTGCATCAATAAAAAACAAAACAAGATCACTTTTAGTCCAACCTAAAAGAGGTATTATTTACGATAGAAATGGGAATATTTTAATCAATAATGTTCCTAGTCATGACTTAATAATTCAGCCCGCACAAATAAAAAACATTAGTAAATACCTTGATAGATTGAATGATATTATTTTGATTAATAAGGAAGAGCGAGAGTATGTTTTAGAACGATTTGAGAATAGGTCAATTTATAACAGAGAACTTGCTGTCAAGAGGGGCTTGTCAGATGAAGAGATAGCAAGATTTGAAGTAAGGAGCTATCTTTTTCCCGAGGCTGTAATTGATAAAAGGTATAGAAGAGAAAGCGAGTACCCTCATTTATTTTCACATGTGCTTGGTTTTGTTGGCGGTGCAGAAAATGAGAATATGTCTGATATTCTTAATAAACAAGGCAAGGCGCTAGGAGAAACATTATTTACATATGCAAATGGATATTTAATTGGAAAAACAGGAATTGAGAATACATATGATGACTCCCTGAGAGGGGTTTTTGGCGAAAAGATTTTTGAGGTAGATGCCAAAGGGAAGCTTCTTAAGGAAATAGATTTTATTGAACCTAAAGATGGTATAGATACATTTACATCCCTTGATTTAGATGCTCAAAAGGTTGCTTTTGAAGCCATGGCTGGAAGGAAAGGTGCAGTTGTAGTTGTTGAAATAGAGTCAGGTGCAATCATCACCTATTTAAGCTCACCGACATTTTCAATTAATCAGATATCAAATGGCATATCCTCAGCAAATTTCGAAAAGCTTATAAATGATAAGGATAAGCCTTTTTTTGATAGAGTTTCCCAGGGTCGTTATTCACCAGCATCTACAATAAAACCTGCGATTGGACTCTATGGGCTAGAGAATAAAATTATAAATTGGGATTACACAATTGATGATCCTGGCTTTTTTGTTTTACCTGAAGATCAGAGAATATACCGAGGTTGGAAAAAAGGTGGTCATGGGACAATAAATCTTGAGAGTGCATTGATAGAAAGCTCAAACACTTTCTTTTTTTCATTAGCATATCAATCAGAAATAAATGATCTCATTGAACATTTAGCAAATTTTGGCTTTGGAAAAAATATTTGTGTAGACTGTTTCAATCCTGGCAAGGGCTTGTTGCCAAGCCCACAATGGAAAATGAATAACTTAAATTTTGGATGGTTTAAAGGCGACTCAGTTAACTTGGGTGTCGGCCAGGGTTATTTGAGTGCAACCCCAGCTCAACTAGCTTTTTATAGCGCATTTATTAGTAACAAGGGCTCATTAGAAAAATTATCTTTAATTAATAACAATATAGAGAAGGATACTTTAGTATTGCCAGCATCTAATATTACCAATAAAGATTGGGATAGAATTCATAAGAGCATGATAGGTGTGATTGAAAACCCAAAAGGTACCGCAAAAAGATTAAAAAACTTAAAGTCTTATAATATTGCTGCAAAATCTGGCACTGTTGAATTAGTTAGTCTCGATAGTAAAGAAGATTACGAACTTGTAAGACAAGATATTTCGAAAAGAGACCATGGTATTATGATTGCATTTGCACCAATGCCTAATCCAAAATATGCAATTAGTGTTGTTATTGAAAATGCCGAAAGCGGCGGATCTGTTGCTGGCCCAGTTGCAGTTAAAGTTCTCAACTCACTAATAACAGAATGAAGCAAGCATCATTTAAAAGATTTACTATTTTTTTTGATCAACATCTATTTATCTCTATTACTTTATTATCCGTAATGGGATTATTTTTTTTATATAGCGCATCACAAGGCAATATTAATGTGGTTATGAAACAAGCAATATTTGTAGGCTTCGGTATTTTTTTGATGTTTATATTGAGCCAACCAGATCCGGATATTTACAAGATATTATCTTTAGTTTTTTTAGTAACCTCTTTGCTATTAGTTTTAATAACAATTCTTTTTGCTAAAGAAATTAACGGAGCGAAGCGATGGTTGGATTTAGGAATTTTCACTCTTCAACCTTCTGAGTTAGTCAAAATAGCACTACCCATATATCTTGCTTCATATTTATTTGAAAAACCTATTCCTATAGATATACGGAATACTTTTAAAAGCCTTTCAATTATTGGTATTTGTTTTTTTCTTATTGCTCGTCAACCAGATTTAGGCACAAGCTTAGTTGTTTCAATGGCAGGTATTTATATTTTATTTTTTGCCGGCCTTAGTTGGAAATTTATAGGGTCGTCTGTTTTAGTCTTTCTTATATCGCTTCCGTTTTTATGGAATAATTTTCTTCAGCCTTTTCAACAGCAAAGGATATTAACATCTCTTGATCCAAGTGCTGACCCTTTTGGAAGTGGATGGAATATTACACAGTCTAAAATTGCCATAGGTTCAGGAGGAATTTCTGGAAAAGGTTTTGAGGCAGGTTCGCAGTCTCATCTTGACTTTTTACCTGAGACAGAAACAGACTTTATTTTTGCAGTTATAGCAGAAGAGTTTGGCTTTATTGGAGTGTGCATACTTCTGTCTGTGTACATGTTTATACTTTTAAGATGTATGTATTTAGCTTTTAATGCTCGAGATAGGTTTTGTAGATTAACAATTGGGGGTCTTAGTTTGGTATTTGCTTCCACCTTATTCATAAACTTGGCAATGGTTACCGGATTGATCCCAGTAGTTGGAATGCCCTTACCATTTATAAGCAAAGGTGGGTCATCTTTGTTATCATTTTATATAGCTTTTGGGATTATAATCTCAATGGCTTCTCATAAAAAACTAATGCAACGATGAATAAATTTTTTACAATAATAACCCTTTTCTTTTCAGCCAATAGCACTGCAAATTATTTAGATCATCCAGACGCAAATGATCTTGTGGAGGAGCTTGTCAACCTCCATAATTTTGAAAAAAGCTATGTTGAAGAAATAATTTCTAATGCCAAGAAAAAGCAAAAAATATTAGATGATATGTCTAGCCCGGCTGAATTTACTCTTACATGGGATAGATATAAAGCAATTTTTATTGAAAACAAGAGAATTCAGAATGGTAAAATTTTTATAGAAAAAAATCTTGCGACTCTAGAAAGAGCAGAGAATGATTTTGGTGTACCTAAAGAAATCATTACAGCGATTATTGGAGTTGAAACCAGATATGGAAAAATTCAAGGAAGCCATAGAGTGATAGATAGTCTTTTCACTTTAGGCCTCGATTATCCAAGGCGCTCAAAGTTTTTTAGGAGTGAATTGATTAATTTTTTTCTTCTAACTAGAGAGAACAACCTAGATATTTTACAAATCAAAGGATCATATGCTGGTGCCATGGGCTACGGTCAGTTTATTTCATCAAGCTATAGATCTTATGCGATTGATTACGATGATGATGGTGTTGCTGACTTATTTGGCTCGGTTGATGATGCAATTGGGAGCGTTGCAAATTATCTTGTTAAGAGAGGCGGTTGGAAGAGGGATGGTCAGATAATTCAGGAAGTAAAGCTAAACACACCAAGACTTACTTACACTCCAAACTCTGCTTCCAGTAAATTCATTCCTCTATTATTTTCTGAGGGAGAGGATATGCATTATATTGTTAAGAGCGGTGACACTTTATCAGATATAGCCTTGCAAAATAATTTATCAACTAAGAGTCTTGCTAAGTTAAACAATTTAAAAAATGAAAATAAATTATTTGCAGGCCAAAAAATCTTAGTAAGAAAGAAAAAAGATTTATATTTCATCGGAGATGATAATTTTATTGCAATTACGAAATATAATATTAGCCACTTTTACGCAATGGCAGTATATTACTTATCAGAAGAGCTAAAAACATGAAAAAATTACTTTTAACATCAATAATACTATTTTCCTCAATAGCAGAGTCGCAAAGCTTTGTTCCAGACTCGCCACCTCTGAACGTAAAAAGCTATATATTGCTTGAGCCAAATACCGGAACTGTAATTGCTGAATTTAATTCTGAAAATCCAATTGAACCAGCAAGTATGACAAAAATCATGACTAGCTACGTTGTTGCCGATCAAATATCCAATGGTTTAATATCATTGGAGGATGATGTTTTGATTAGCGAGAAGGCATGGAAGATGCAAGGTTCAAAAACTTTCATTGAGGCTGGCAAAAGAGTCAAAGTATCAGACTTGCTTAAAGGAATAATGATCCAGTCAGGAAATGATGCTTCTGTAGCAATAGCTGAATATGCAGGAGGCACCGAAGAGGGCTTTGTGGACTTAATGAATGCTTACGCAGCATCACTTGGTATGAATAATACACTCTTCCAAAACGCAACCGGGCTGCCAAGCGAAAATCACTTTTCATCAGCGAAAGATTTAGCCAATTTAACATCAAACTATATTAATAAATTCCCAGAAGAATATGCTTTATATAAGCAAAAGCAATTCACATTCAACAATATAAAACAGCTGAATAGAAATAAATTATTATGGCGCGATGAGTCAGCTGATGGTGTTAAAACAGGCCACACAGATGCAGCCGGTTACTGTTTGGTAGGGTCTGCAAAAAGGGGTGGAATGCGACTCATAACTGTTGTTGCTGGAAGCAGCTCAGATAAGGATAGATTTTCTGACACCCAGAGATTATTAGAGTATGGCTTCAGGTTTTTTGCAACTCAAAAAGTAATTTCCGCTGACCAGCAACTTAAAGAAATTGCAGTTTGGGGTGGCTTGGCTGATTCGTTGAAAATAGGAGTTATTGAAGATATTTCCTTAACATTACCGAGAACCTCTTTTAAAGATCTTCAAATAAACTACAAGCATAAAAATAATGTCCAAGCACCTATAAAAAAAGGAAAGCTTATTGGCTCACTGGAAATAGTAAGTGGTGATAAAGTAGTTTACGCAGAGGATTTAGTTGCATTGGAAAGCATTGATTCTAAAGGTTTTTTTGGAAGGGTATGGTCTAAGTTTGTTCTTTGGATAATGGGCCTTTTCGGATTAAATGATAATGGATCAAATTAACGCCGTCTATCAGGGCAATTTCGATTCTTTAGATAATATTCAAGTTTCACCGCTCAGCAGAGCTTATACCTTCTCAGATAGCATATATGAAGTTATACCTTTTTTTAGAGGGGTTGCCATTGGCTATAACGAACATCTTGCAAGACTTCAAAGAAGTGCAAATGCTATAGATATTGATGTAGACCAGTCTTTAGTTTCAAAAGAAGTATCACAACTCATTGAATCTTGTGACTATGAAAACGGATATGTTTACTATCAAGTATCTCGAGGGGTAGATCAAATTAGAAATCATATTTATAACAATAATATTGAGATTGAATATTTTGGGTATGTAAAAAATCATGGTTTTGAAGATCAAAAATTTAAAGTTCTAGTTTGCGATGATATAAGGTGGGGAAGATGTGATATTAAATCAACTTCTCTTCTTGCGAATACTATGATGATGAATCAAGCGCATCAAAAAGGCTGTAATGAAATTATTATGCATAAATTTGGATATATTACTGAGGCGGGAGCCTCAAATATTTTCTTTATTTATAAAGATAAGGTTTGTACGCCAAAGTTGAATAATAATATTCTTCCAGGCATAACAAGAAGCATGTCGATTGATATTTTTAAAAAAAATGGTATTGGTGTTATAGAGGACGACTTCAGTATTGATATTTTATCTCAAGCTTCTAAAATTTGGCTGACTAGTTCAACCAAGGGGATGGCAGAGATATATGATATTGACAACCTGAAACATTGTATTAGCAATGAGAATGCTCTTTTTAAAAAATGCAAACTAGCATTTAATAAATCTTTTTTTAACCTCTAGCCAACTCCATAATCAAATCATTTAGTCTTTCCCAAAAATTTGCTTTATTGATTCCCTTATTTGATAGATCTAGTTGAAATACTTTTCTTTGAAATCCAATCATATCCTTGAGTTCAAATTTAGACATTAGAGCTCTATAGTCACCAACTTTGTTATTCCACACACCTAATTTAATTAGGGCAGCATCAGGTCTTGATGACTGCATTGCAGATGTTGCATTATTAATAATTTTACCTACTACCCAAACCAATAGCGCTGCATAATGGCTCTCAAGCTCTTTAATTGAGTTTACTATTCTAATTGCGCCTTTCACATCACCTTTTATAATCCTATCCTCTAATTCAAATGGCATAAATTCAGCCTGATCTTTCATGGAACTATTGCTGCAGCTATTTTCGGGAGAGCTCATTAATTTAAGCAGCTTTATTTCATTTTGCTGAGCAACAAGATTGCCAGAGCTCAGTGCAGAAATCTTATTTACAAGTTCTGATTTTTTTGAGCTTTCTATAAAACTAAGTTGTTGTTTTAACCAAATTTTTTCTTCAAAGGATTTAAGTTTTTTAGATTCAATAATAAGAGCAATTTCATCTAATTTTTTAACCCATTTTAAAGAGTTGCTGACCTTATCAACATGTGAGTCAATAATGATAGCAATATCATCTCTTGTCTTTAAATGGTTCATATCTACTATTGATTGTATTGACTCAGGTATTTTCCCTTTAGTATGTGATATTTCTATTATTATTTTTGATGCAAAGAGTGACCCTCCAACATTTTCAGCAATAACTTTATCTAAGCGGTCAATTTCTTTATCTTGAACCATTTTTTTTTCAACAAAGCCTTTGTCAGCAAGATAGACTTTTATATCGTCTTTAGCATTATTTTTTAGAACTATCTCAGGCCCGAAGAGAAAAAATATATTAAGCCCTTTGTTAATATATTTTTGATATGAAAGGCCGTCACATTTCAATTAAATTTACCTCAAGCATTATTTGCTCAATCAAACTGTCTTCCATTTGATCCTTTAGCAGCTTTACTGCCTCGTTTTGTGAAAAAGGATTTAGTTCATTTGTCTTATATCTTTTTATTGTCACAAAATTTTTAGTTTTAATAATGCCATTTTCTGAACTTATTGAAACATCTATACTAAGCTTTAGCTCACCCTCAAGAGACCTGATTGCGACTCCTCCAAATACTTCATATTTTTTAAAATCATAGCTGCTTACAGATACTTCCAATTTACTAGATTCCTCATGATTAGGTATAGCAAGCAGTTTTGCTTTAAAGTCCTTTGGCAAATCTTGAGAAATATTGTAATTTATTTTTATATTTGTCTTTTGAAGCGGCATATAGCCACATCCATATATGATTATTAATAATAGTGGAAAAATGAATATGTATTTTTGTTTTGAAAACATCATTAGATATTCTATATCACAAAATTAATAATTTTCTCTTTGATATAAATAACTTTTCTTATAGTTTGATTTTCTAAATTAGCTTTAATATTTTCAACCTCTTTTGCAGCACTTTCAACTTCTTCTTGTGATAAATTTTTGTCAATTTCAATCCTGCCTCTAACTTTTCCGTTGACTTGAATTACAAGTTGAAAGCTTTCCGCCTCCATAAGAGTCCTATCTGGAGCAGGCCAAGAAGTATCAATATTCCCAAGCATGCCAACTGTAAAATTATTCCATAAAAACTCTGAAAGATGCGGTGCTATTGGATGAATTGCTTTGAGGATAAATATAATTGTCTCATTTAAGCAAAATATTTCAGATTCACTTGCCTGATCTCCCTTAAATGATTCAGGTATTGAATTAAAAAGTTCCATAATAGCCGCAATTGCAGTATTGAATGAATGCCTATTTTCGTAGTCATTCATAATTTTATTTAATGAAAAATGCGCCTTCCTTCTTAAATTTTTCTCATCTTTATTCAAGGTCTGGGGCTCATTAATTAACTCATATTTTCGACCATTAACCAAGTACCACAATTTTTTAAGAAATCTTGATGAGCCTTCCACCGAGGCTTCAGACCATTCTAGGCTTTGCTCTGGTGGGGAAGTGAACATCATATAGAGCCTCACAGTGTCTGCCCCATATTTGTCGATGTATGATTGAGGATCAACTGTATTTCCTTTAGATTTTGACATCTTGGCACCATCTTTTAAGACCATGCCTTGAGTTAATAACTTTTTAAATGGCTCATCACCATCGACAAGACCAAGATCTCTTAGGGCCTTGTGAAGGAATCTTGAATAAAGCAAATGAAGAATTGCATGTTCAATACCTCCAATATACAAATCAACAGGTAGCCAGTAATTTGAGTTTTTATCGAATACCTCATCATCATTGTCAGCAGAAGGAAACCTTGCGTAATACCATGAGGAATCCATAAATGTATCAAAGGTATCTGTCTCTCTTTTATATCCTATTTTAGAGTTAATAAAATCATCATTTTGGCTCAGTGGAATTGGTCCCGATCCTTCAGGAAGTTTTGGAAGTTCAACAGGTAGCTCACTTTCATCCACAAGAGATGGAGCACCATCTTTATATAAAACTGGTATAGGACATCCCCAGTACCTTTGCCTACTTACACCCCAATCTCTGAGTCTAAATTGAACTAAACCCTCTCCAAGATCACTGCTTTTAAGCTCTTCAATAATTTTTGAAATAGCTTCTTCTGATTCAAGACCATCATAATTTGCTGAGTTAAGAAGTTTTCCTTTCTGTAGTATAGGCAGCTCGCTAGCTTCGCCACTTATAACCTGTTTAATATCCAAATTATATTTGGAAGCAAATTCAAAGTCTCTTTGATCATGCCCAGGAACACCCATCACAACCCCAGTACCATAATCAAGAAGAACAAAATTACCTATCCACAGTGGTATTTTATTTCCTGTTAACGGGTGTATTACATTTAAACCTGTTTTAATGCCAAGCTTTTCTGCCTTTGCCATATCTGCTTCTGCAGCTTTAACTTCCTTACATTTAATCAAGAAGTCATTTACATCTGAATTATTTTTACCTAGCTCAATAGCAATTTTGTGTTGCGGCGAGATTGCTAGGAAGCTTGCGCCAAATATAGTATCAGGTCTTGTAGAAAATATAGTTAGATATTCATCAGAGTTTTCAATCTTAAACTTTATATGTGCTCCATTAGATTTACCAATCCAATTTCTCTGCATAGTTTTTACATTTTCTGGCCAGTCAAGTCCATCCAAGGAATCTAATAATTCATCTGCATAGTCTGTTATTTTGATGAACCATTGATCAATTTCTTTAATCTCAACTTGAGCACCTGATCTCCAACCTTTGCCATCTATAACCTGTTCATTTGCAAGAACGGTCTCATCTACTGGATCCCAGTTTACAAAAGATTTCTTTTTATAGACGAGCCCTTTTTCGTGAAATTTCTTAAAAAGAAGTTGTTCCCACTTATAGTATGTAGGCTCGCAAGTTCTTAATTCCTTAGACCAATCATACCCAAGACCAAGAGAATTCAATTGACCTTTCATATATTCAATATTCTGCTTAGTCCATTCTGAAGGGCTTACTTTATTTGCTATTGCAGCATTTTCGGCTGGCAACCCAAATGCGTCCCATCCCATCGGTTGAAATACATTAAATCCCTGCATTTTTTTATACCTAGATATAACATCGCCAATTGTATAGTTCCTAACATGACCCATATGCAATTTGCCAGAAGGGTAAGGAAACATTGATAAACAATAAAATTTCTCTCTATCGTCTGGAACAGATTTAAAACGCTCTTCATCTTTCCATATCTTTTGGATAGACCTTTCAATTTTAGATGGATTGTATTCACTCATAGTTATTGGGCAAAAACTCTCTTTCAAGATAATTAATAGTGTGTTTATTTTCCTTAAAAGTTTCATCATTTAGCACGTCTTGATGAAGAGAGTGATTTGTTTTTATTCCTTGAACAAAGAATTCATCAAGTGCACTCAACATTCTTTTTATTGCAGACTCTCTAGTATTTGCAAGCGTTATTATTTTTGACAATAGTGAGTCATAGTATGGAGGCACTCTATATCCTCCATAAATGTGTGAATCGTACCTAATACCAAATCCACCAGGTGTATGCATCTTAGTAATCAATCCAGGAGATGGTTGGAAAGTTCTTGGATCTTCAGCATTTATCCTGCACTCAATAGCATGCCCTTTAAAATTTATTTCACTTTGGTCTAACTCAATCTCCATTCCTAAAGCTATTCTTAATTGTGCTTTAACAAGATCATACCCTGTTATCATTTCTGTAACTGGATGTTCTACTTGAATGCGGGTATTCATTTCAATAAAGTAAAATTCCTCATTTTCATAAAGAAACTCTATAGTCCCAACTCCTTCGTATTTAATTTCTTTGCATAGCTCTACACAAGCATTAAGTGTTTGTTGAAGGGACTTCTCATTTACATCAAGCGCCGGAGCTTCTTCAATAATTTTTTGATGCTTCCTCTGCATACTGCAATCTCTTGTGCCTAAATGTATTGCCTCACCCATTCCATCACCAACAATTTGAACCTCAACATGCCTCGGGTTTTCAATAAATTTCTCTAGGTACACAGTCCCATTGCCAAATGCATTAAGCGCCTCTTGAATAGTGACCTCCAGAGAATTAAACAATTCAGATTCATCTCTCACCATCCTCATTCCTCTTCCACCACCACCCGCTGTGGCTTTGATCATGATTGGATATCCTATTCGATTAACGATTTTTGATAGCTCTGATTTATCGTCAGGCAGATCGCCTTTATACCCAGGAACAATTTGAATCCCTGATTTTTCAGCCAGTGTCTTAGCGGTAATCTTGTCTCCCATTTTTCTTATAATGTCTGAACTTGGGCCAATAAATTTAAAGCCACTCTTTTCACACATTTCTGCAAAATTAGGATCTTCTGCAAGGAACCCGTATCCTGGATATATAGCATTTGCCTCAGTTAATTCAGCCGCAGACAGGATAGACGCAACATTTAAATAACTTAATGTTGGGGAGGCTGGGCCGATACAAACAGTCTCATCTGCAAATTTTAAATGCTTTAGATCCTTATCAGCATTTGAGTAAACTGCAACGGTTTGTAAGCCCAATTCTTTACATGCCCTCATGGCACGCAGGGCTATCTCTCCTCTATTAGCAATGAGAATTTTATAAGACATTTTATTCTATTGTTATTATGTGTTGATCAAACTCAATTGGGTCGCCATCTTCAGCATTTATAGCAGTTATTTTGCCACTATATTCAGATTTAATTTCATTCATCATTTTCATAGCTTCAACAATGCACAAAACGTCACCCACCTCTACTGAATCACCAACTTTTATGAATGGATCTTTGTCAGGTCCAGGCCTCCTATAAAAAGTTCCAACTATAGGTGACTTCACTGCGAGGCCAGTTACAGTTTCCGCTTGGTGAGCTTGTTGTTGAGGTGCGACTTGAACATCTGCAATGGTTTGGTTGCTTATAGGAGTAGCTGCTACAAATTGTGAGGCTCCACCTCTTGTAATCCTAACAGACTCATCTCCTTGGCCTACCTCTATTTCAGTGAGATCTGATTCTTGCAGCATCTCTATTAGTTTTTTTATTTTTCTTATATCCATAATTATTACTTAAATTTTAAAATTGCATCAAGGAGTGCATATTCATACCCAGCAGCCCCAAGCCCACATATTACACCAGTTGCTTTGTCCGAGAAATACGAATGATGCCTAAATTCTTCCCTAGAAAATATATTTGAAATATGCACTTCATAAAAAGGAATGCCTACAGCAAGCAGAGCATCTCTTATTGCAATACTTGTATGCGTAAAAGCTCCTGGGTTTATAATGATCGAATCAATACTTCCATCAATATATTTTTGTATTTCATCAACTATCTCATGCTCAGCGTTACTTTGAAAAAAACTAATTTCACTACTGTGCATTTGAGCTAGGTCAGCAAGGTTATTTTCAATTTTATCAAGATCAATATCACCGTAGTGATTATTTTCTCTTTTACCGAGAAGATTTAAATTTGGCCCATTAACAACTAATATTTTCATATTTTTAGATTTTAACAGATTTTAAAATAATTTTTCAAGAACTTATAAGATTATATCGGACAGTTTTAATTTTTGTAATGGGTAGCAAAAACCTGATTCTGAACATCCTTGAAAGTATACCAAGATACTATCGATATTTAAGTCTTTCTCTAATTCAAAACGAAGGGAAAGTTGCCCTTTAAATATCTGAGTGTTTCCAAAATATTCATCACTGAAAGTCGATTCATTTGAGCTTAAAATTTTGAAGTTATATATGTTATTTGGATCACTGAGCTTAAATGATTTTTTATACATGTAGTAACCATCTTTTATGGACCAACTGATATCTACAATATTATTTTTTTTAAAACCTGAAATAGCAAAAGCCTCAGATGCATTTAAAATAACTTCGTCCTGATCAAGAAAGGCATTTGCATAGCTTGCTTGAGCTATAAGGATAGCTGCCAAAATAATATTTAATGCTTTAAACATCTCAAAATAATAAACTTTGTATCATATAAAAGGAAGAAAATTTATGATTAAAAGTTTAAAGTAGTATCTATGTTTAAAAAAATAATTTTAAATTTTTTCTTCTTTTTACCAGCCTGGTTTTTTGAGTTTATTGGAATTTTTAACAAGACTATTTCACGTGGGCATATATTAGACTCTCAAACTAAAATTTTTCTTAATTTCATACCAACTAAAGATCTAGATGAAATCGTAAATATTGATATTCCAAGAATTAGATCATCTTATGAATCAAGAGCTAGTTTTATATCTACTGTGCCAAAGCCAGTGCAAAGTGTTTTGTTTGAAGACATTCAAATAAAACAATCCAATTTAAGGATGAGGAAATATTCACCATCTAAATCATATACTAATAAATCAATTTTATATTTTCACGGAGGAGGGTACGCGTTTGGAAGCATTGAAACGCATCATGAGCTTTTAATGTATTACTCTGCTTATTTGGGGGCTGAAATCTATTCACTAGGATACTCATTATCGCCAGAAAATAAATTTCCTGTTGCATTAGCAGACGCCATGACATCATACAAATGGCTATTAAATTCAGGGGTTTTGCCAAAAAATATAAGCCTGTGTGGAGATAGTGCAGGCGGACACCTTGCTGCATCTTTGTCATACAAGTTAAGCCAGGACGATTTGCCACTTCCAGATAGCCAGTTACTTATATATCCAATGATTAGCCCGGGTTGTAAAACAGAATCATTTAAGCTCTATGAGTCCAATTATTTTTTGACCGCTTCAAACATGCGATGGATATGGAAAAAATTGTCTGACAATAATATGAACAATAACAACCCCTGCTTTGATCTTTTAGGAGGAGTTTTTCAAAAGGATAAATTTCCAAAATCCATTATTGTCACTGCTGGATTCGATCCGTTGTGTGATGAAGCAGAGAAATATGCCTACCTATTACATCAAAAACATATTAATATTCACCAACTGCATTACCCGTCATTAATTCATGGCTTTGCTTCTATGAGTAAACTAAAGAGAGCAAAATTAGCAGTAGATAATTTTTTAGATGAATATAAGAAAATATTATGAGTAAAATTTTAAAGGTTAAAGACCTAAGTATTAGTTTTGAGGTAAGAGATAAAAGTTTCCTAGCGGTTGATGGAATTAGCTTTGATATTGAAAGAAATCAAACCCTAGCTCTTGTGGGTGAATCAGGCTCAGGAAAGTCTGTAACGGCAATGTCAATTCTTCAATTGCTTCCAAGACCACAGGCTTCTTACTCAAAGGCTTCCTCAATTCTTTTTAATGATAAGGAGGTTATAGACGCACCTAATAGTGAGCTTATTAAGATACGTGGCAATATTATTTCTATGGTCTTTCAAGAGCCAATGACATCTCTAAACCCTTATCATAGAGTAGGTAATCAAATTACAGAATCAATCCTTCTTCATTCAAAAAAAACTAAAATTGAGGCCGACAATGAAGCTAAAAAATTAATGAGATTAGTTGAAATTGATGATGTTGATAGAAGGTTTACAGCATATCCACATGAGTTATCTGGAGGCCAAAGGCAGAGAATAATGATTGCAATGGCCCTTGTTAATAAGCCCGATCTTTTGATTGCAGATGAGCCAACTACTGCGCTTGATGTAACAATACAAGCCCAGATATTAGACTTGATGACCAAGCTTCAAAAAGAGCTTGGAATGTCAATTCTTTTTATTACACATGATCTTGGGTTAGTGGAAAAGTTCTCTGATGAAGTTTGTGTTATGAAAGATGGAAAGATTGTTGAAAAGGGAAATACGAAAACTGTATTTGAAAATCCTAAGCATGAATATACTCAAAAATTATTAGATGCAGAGCCACAGCCAAAAGAAAATTTTTCAACAAATGATTTATCTTTATTAGAAATACGAAAATTAAATGTTTTTTATAATATACCTTCCTCAAATCCTTTTAAAAAGGAATCTTTTCATGCTGTAAAAGATATATCTTTTTCGATTAAAGAAAATTCAACCATTGGCCTTGTGGGCGAATCAGGATCTGGAAAATCAACCCTTGGAAGAGCTATTGCAAACTTAATACCCTATGAAGGCAATATTATTTACGATGGCAAGGATATTGGTAAAAACACATCACAACAAACAAAAAAATTAAAAAAAGATATTCAAATTATCTTTCAAGATCCTTATGGTTCACTTTCGCCAAGGATGACAATTGGAGAGATAGTTGGCGAGGGTTTGGGAGTCCACTTCGCTTTCTCCAAAGAAGAGAAGAATAAAAAAATTGATAAGGTGTTAAATGATGTGGGTATAAGCCCGTCTGATAAGTCTAAGTATCCTCATGAGTTTTCAGGAGGCCAAAGGCAAAGAATTGCTATAGCGCGATCACTTATAATGAGTCCAGCATTTATGATCTTAGATGAGCCTACATCGGCATTAGACCGCTCCATTCAAATACAGGTCATAAAACTCCTTAAAGACTTGCAAAATGAATACTCTCTAACGTATCTATTTATTAGCCATGACTTGAAAGTTATTAGGTCAATGTCAGACACTATTTTTGTAATGAAGCAAGGAAGAATTATTGAAGCTGGGCCATCTAAAGATGTTTTTGATTCTCCAAAAGAAGAGTATACAAAAAGGCTGCTGAATGCTGCCTTAAGTTATGCATCAGGCTAGATATTATGAATAGAAAGTACTCAAAAGATTTAGTTGATGGACCAAATCAATCCGCTTCAAGATCAATGCTCAGAGGAGTGGGCTTCACTTCCGAAGATTTTAAAAAACCTCTTGTTGGAATTGCATCAACAGGAGCGAAAGTAACACCTTGTAATATGCATATAAATGAATTGGCAGAGGTCGTAGAGACTGCTGTAAATAGCGCAGATGGAAAAGGAGTTTTATTTAATACCATAACAGTATCAGATGGTATTTCTATGGGAACTCAAGGGATGAAGTATTCATTAGTCTCAAGAGAGGTCATTGCAGATTCAATCGAAACAGTAGTTGGATGCCTTGGTTACGATGGCGTTATATCTATTGGGGGTTGTGATAAAAATATGCCTGGCTGCATTATTGGGATGGCAAGATTAAATCGCCCATCTATTTTTGTATATGGAGGCTCTATTAAACCAAGTAGTGAGAATACTGACTACGTTACAGTGTGCGAGAAAACAGGTGAATTTTCGAAGGGCGATCTTCCAGAGCATGAGCTGATCCATGTAGAAAAAATTTCTGTTAAAGGCCCGGGCTCATGTGGCGGGATGTATACCGCTAATACAATGGCATCTGCAGTAGAGGCTTTGGGAATGAGCTTGCCTGGAAGCAGCAGCCAAGATGCTGTATCGAGCGATAAAAAATCTGATTGTAGAGACGCAGGCAAAGCAATTCTAAATTTACTAAACCATGATATTAAGCCTTCAGATATTATGACAAAAGAGGCTTTTGAAAATGCTATTGCTGTTGTTATAGCTCTTGGCGGCTCAACAAATGCAGTTCTGCATATAATAGCTATGGCTGATGCTATTGGGGTTGAAATCTGCCTTGATGACTTCACAAGGATAGGTAAAAAAACACCGGTATTAGCTGATTTAAAACCTTTTGGAAAGCACTTCATGTCCGAGCTAAATGCTACAGGTGGCATTCAGCCTTTAATGAAAATGATGCTTGAAAAAGGTATCTTAAATGGAGATTGCATTACTGTAACTGGCAAAACTCTTGGAGAGAATCTTGAGAATGTTAAGCCATATAAAAATAACGATATTATTAGAGCTTTTGGCAATCCAATAAAAGAAAATAGTCATCTAAGAATACTTTATGGCAATCTTGCTAAGGACGGAGCTGTTGCAAAAATAACTGGCAAAGAAGGCACATCATTTACTGGATCCGCAAGAGTGTTTAATTCAGAAGAAGAAGGGGTTGAAGCGATTTTATCAAAAAACATAAAAGCAGGCGATGTTGTAGTTATAAGATATGAGGGTCCCAAGGGAGGGCCTGGTATGAGAGAGATGCTTAAACCTACTTCTGCAATAATGGGTCAAGGCTTAGGCGACAAAGTCGCATTTATAACTGATGGAAGATTTTCTGGTGGAACTCATGGTTTTGTTGTTGGGCATATAACTCCTGAAGCTGCTGATGGCGGGGTTATCGCTATCATTAAGGATGGTGATGGAATTACAATTGATGCTGATAATGACCAACTGACATTAAATATCAATAATGATGAAATTAACTCAAGACTTGCCTTATGGAAGAATCCAAAAACACCTCCATCAAAAGGAGTTTTGTCAAAATATGCAAAAAGTGTAAAATCTGCAAGCCTTGGCGCTGTTACTGATTAAATATGTTAAATAGAAAATTTCCACTCACAAGATTAAGAAGACTTAGATCAAACTCTTTTATAAGAGATATTGTTGATGAAAATAAAATCACAACAGATGATCTGATACAGCCTATTTTTGTAAAAGACTCAGATGGAATTGAAGAGATTGACAAGATGCCTAATGTTTTTAGATATGGGCTGGATGTCTTAATAAAAGAAGTGTGCGAGATATGCGAACTGGGCATAAAATCCATAGCAATCTTTCCTGTAATAGATTCATCAAAGCGAGACGCAGCAGGCTCAGAGGCTTTCAACGAAAATAATTTAGCATGCTCTGCCATAAAACTTATCAAAGAACATTACCCAGATTTAATTATTATCTCTGATGTGGCTTTGGATCCTTATACAAATCATGGTCATGACGGAGTTCTTATTAATGGCTATGTAGACAATGATTCAACGGTAAGCGCTCTTGTTAAACAGGCGCTATGTCTTGCAAATGCTGGAGCAGACATTATTGCTCCATCTGACATGATGGATGGAAGAATAAAATTTATAAGAGAGGCATTAGAGGAAAGTAACTTTAAGAATACTATTATTTTGTCTTACGCAGCCAAATATAGCTCTAGCTTTTATGGTCCTTTTAGAGAGGCAGTGAAATCATCTTCCAAACTTGGCAATAGTTCTAAGTCGTCCTATCAAATGTCATCAGCAAACTCTGACGAGGCTATCCATGAGGTTGCAATGGATATTAATGAAGGTGCAGACATGGTAATGGTAAAACCAGGTATGCCCTACTTAGACATAATATCTAAGGTTAAGGAAGTATTTCAAATTCCAACATTCGCATATCAAGTTAGCGGAGAATACAGCATGCTGAAGTATGCTATTGAGAATGGCTTGTTAGATAATAAAGTTATGCTAGAATCAATTTTATGCTTCAAAAGAGCAGGCGCAGATGCAATTCTTACATATGCAGCAAAAGAAATTTCCAAGGAGTTAAACAAATAATGAGTAATGTAAATATAGTCAACCAAGATAACTTTGATACTGATGTATTAAATTCCGATAAACCTGTATTGGTTGATTTTTGGGCAGAGTGGTGCGGGCCTTGCAAACAACTAGCTCCTACAGTTCAAGAAATAGCTAACGAAAACACAGACATTATGGTTTGTAAAATGGACGTTGACTCTAACAGAGATACGGCAGTGAAATATGGTATTAGGTCGATACCAACACTAATGCTTTTTAAAAATGGTGAGGCTATTGGTACAGAAGTTGGAGCCTTGACTAAACAGCAACTTGAAGAATTTATTACTAAAGCTAAATAAGAAGTCATTTGTTTTGCATCTTTGCTCAAAAAGATTTATGATTTTTTTAAAGATCTGATTTATATATTTCCAATAATTCTCAAAAATCCAAATATAACTAATACATAGGGAAACCAAATGAACCTAACCGAAATTAAAGTTAAACCAATCAGCGAGCTCGTTGATATTGCAAAAGACCTTGGATTAGAAGATGTGGGTAGGCTTAAAAAACAAGAAATAATATTCAAGATTTTTAAATTTAAAGCTTCTGAAGGTGTTGATATATATGGTGGCGGTGTTTTAGAAATATTAAATGATGGTTTTGGTTTTTTAAGATCTCCTGAGGGCTCATATTGCGCAGGTGAAGATGATATATATGTTTCGCCTAGTCAAATAAGAAAATTTAATCTAAGAAAAGGAGATTCTGTTGCTGGAAAAATTAGAACCCCTAAAGATAAGGAAAGATACTTTGCGTTAATTCAGGTTGATACTATTAATGGTGAAGACCCAAGAAAAACAAAAAACAAGATTTTATTTGAAAACTTAACTCCATTATTTCCAAATGAAAGGCTTTCTCTTGAACAAGGTAGTGGCTCTAAAGAAGATCTTTCATCAAGAATTATTGATTTAATAGCACCTATAGGAAAGGGCCAAAGGGGTCTGATAGTTTCACCGCCAAAAGCAGGTAAAACATTAATGCTTCAGAGTATTGCTCACTCGATAAAAAGCAATAATCCTGAGGTGGAGCTTATCGTTTTATTAATAGACGAAAGGCCAGAAGAAGTTACCGAAATGTCGAGAACAGTTAAGGGCGAGGTAGTAGCTAGTACATTTGATGAGCCGCCTACGAGACATGTACAAGTAGCAAATATGGTTATAGAAAAAGCAAAAAGACTTGTTGAGCATAAGAAAGATGTTGTAATACTTTTAGACTCTATTACTCGTTTAGGAAGGGCTTATAACTCTGTTCAGCCCGCTTCAGGTAAAATTTTAAGTGGTGGTGTTGATTCAAATGCTCTTGAAAGACCAAAAAGATTTTTTGGTGCTGCAAGAAACTTAGAAGAGGGCGGAAGTCTAACGATTTTAGCTACTGCTCTGGTTGATACTGGCTCAAAAATGGATGAAGTTATTTATGAAGAATTTAAAGGTACGGGCAACATGGAGATACATTTAGAGCGAAAGATTGCTGAAAAAAGAATATATCCTGCCATTAACATTAGACGATCTGGAACTAGAAGAGAGGACTTACTTACAGCTGATGATGAACTTCAAAGAATGTGGGTCTTAAGAAAAATATTAGATGAGATGGAAGACACCCAAGGCATTCAATTTTTAATTGATAGACTTAAATCATTTAAAACAAACGATGAGTTCTTTACTTCTATGAAGTCTGGAAATGGTAAAAAGACTAGATAAAGCTTGATGCTTTTTTAAGCATTTGTAGGTCACTCGGCTCGTCTGCAATGTAAATCTTAAGACCCTCAATATTTTTTCTAGACTCTCTTAATTGCTCTAAAATTCTATTAGAAGCAACAATAAAAACTTTAGAATTTAAAATTTCCATATCTAATGACGAAACAATGAAGTCCAATGTTTTAAAATTATATACAAGAATAATTTCATCATTTCTTTCTATTTGCTTTAATGCATTCGAATTAAATACTAAGTCATAGCAATCGATTACATCTAAATTTATTAAATTATCTTTTAAATAACCCCTAGAGTTTTTGCCACAAAACAACAGACTTCTGCCTCTTTTATTTCTGATTACTTCCAATAAGCCCTCCGAATTATAAGACTGTGCAACTATTGGGTTAATTCCTCTTTTTTGCAGCTCTAAAGATGTGGCAGGACCAATTGAATAGATCTCACCCTCAAATGATTTAGAAAGATCTTCCAAATTAAGAATTTTTGAACCAAACTTTACAGCAGACTGACTGGTAAAAATAATATTATCGTAAGCTGAAATTTCATTTACATACAAATCAAATCTCTGATTATCCAAAGAACTTTCATTTGACTCTAGTGTGGACAGATGGATGTTCTTTAAATCTAACACCTGATCTTTTGCAAGGAGAATAATATTTTCTGATAAAGACAAGGGGCGAGTATTTACAATCATAGAATAAGCGACTTAGCACCTTTGCTTTTAAAAAGCTTTATTAGTTTTTTCATCTCTTCACTTAAATTAGATAAATTTGTTTGTGTTTTGTGCGAAATTTCTTTTTGGCCATCTACTGAGAGTACCTTTGCAATAATATTTACTTCATTATTTTTGTATTCACATAGTATACATATTGGAGATATACATGAGCCATCTAAAGCCTCTACAAAACTCCGCTCTGCATCAGCAAGCATCATATCGATTTCAGAATTAATAGAACTTATAACCTTATTAGCATCATTTTTTTTATTTAAACATTGAATACCAATATAGCCTTGTGAGGCCGCTGGCACCATTTTTTTTAAGCTGAACCTTTCAGAGAATTCGCATTTTATATTAAGTCTATTTAGAGCTGCATCAGCAACAACTATTGCATCAAAGCTCTCATTCTGAAGCTTGTCTAGTCTTGTTGCTATGTTCCCCCTTATTGGCTTTATATCTATATTTTTGTTTAAACTTAAAATTTGAGCTGCTCTTCTTGGGCTCGAAGTTCCAATAATGGAGCCTTTAGGCATTTCATTAAACAGAATATTATTCTTTTTTACCAATATGTCAGCATAGCTCTCTCTTTCAATTACAGCAGCCAAGGTAAACTCTTTATTCATTTTTGCTGGCATGTCCTTGAGGCTATGAACAGCGCAATCAATCTTATTTTTCAACAATGCATCTTCAAGTGTGCTGACAAACAGGCCTTTTCCTCCAATTTCATGAAGAGGCCCATCTCTCACATCACCCTCAGAAATAATAGGAACAATCTCTACATCGTAGCCAAGGGCAATAATTTTTTTCTTAACAAAGTTTGCTTGAAATAATGCCAATTCTGATTTTCTTGTCCCTATTCTTATTTTCATATTTCAATAAGCAAAGCTCTTACATCTCCAAGTTTTTTTTCCTTTATTACATTCACAGTTTTTGGTATTTCCAAATCAACAAATTTGCTATATTCGATATATATTTTACAGGATTTCTTTAGCTCATTTTTTTTTAAAATTTGCTTTAAGATCTTTTCTTCGAACCCTTTTTCAAATGGAGGATCAATTATTATTAGATCAAATTTAGATAAATCATTTTTTTGGATCCAAGAGAAAGAGTCTCTAAAAACCAATTTTGCATTATCTTGAAGATCTAGTTTAGATATATTCTTCTTTATATTTTGGTAGTGTTTCTTGTTTAACTCAATAAAAAATACCTTACTTGCACCCCTAGAAATTGCCTCTACACCCATAGAACCAGTTCCAGCAAAAAGATCCAAGCATATGTAGTTATCAGTTATATCAAATTGAATCCAGTTAAATAATATTTCTTTTAGCTTGTTAGTTGTTGGCCTTAAATTATCTCTGAAATCAAAATCAATTTTTTTACCTTTAAGCAAGCCTCCAGATATTCTTATACTATTCATATCTTTTTGTGTAATGTTTGTGCAAAATTAATCATAAATATAATCTTTATCCAAAGTATAATTCATCCATGAGCATTCAAGATAATTTTAGGTTAGCAATGAGGAGTTATATATACTCTGTAAGTGTTCTTTCCAATAAAACAGAAGATGGAAATTGTAATGCAATTACTGTTTCATCCGTAACGTCTATATCTATGGATCCTCCAAGTCTGCTTGTGTGTATAAATAAGGACTCAAAAATACATTCTTCTCTGAAAGAAGGATCAGATTTTTGTATTAACTTATTGAAAAAAGACCAACAAAACATATCAAATGTTTGTTCAAGCGAAGCTATGCATGACCAAAG
>JAQWXQ010000113.1 GCA_029254395.1 SAR86 cluster bacterium
ATGAATAGAATATATCTAATGTTTGATTGACCGCAACCTTCTTAATCTATAACCTGCAATCATCTTTACCCATACCAACTAAATTTAAAAATGTTATTCAAAGAACTAGGCCTATCTGAGCAAATACTAAAATCCTTAGAAGAGCTCGATCATTCAAAGCCCTCTGAAATTCAAGAGCAAGCCATTCCAATCATCTTAGCAGGCAAGAATATAATGGCTGCCGCTCAAACGGGAACAGGTAAAACAGGTAGTTTTGTTTTGCCTATGTTAGAAATGTTGCATGAAAAACCAAAGCCTTATGCTAAAAATGCTCATGCCCTAGTATTAACCCCTACTCGAGAGCTTGCTGCTCAGGTAAGAGAGAATGTTCACAGGTACGGTAAGTATACGAATATTAAATCAACAGTTGTTTTCGGCGGAGCTAAAATCTTCCCACAAAAATCTAAGCTTAAAAAGGGCGTAGATATTTTAGTTGCAACACCAGGGCGATTATTGGATTTAGTTAAACAAAAAGCAGTAAAGTTAGACCGAGTTCAGATGCTTGTTTTAGATGAGGCAGATCACATGCTAGACATGGGCTTCATTCATGATATTAAAAAGATAATTGCGATGACTCCCCCTTCAAGACAAAACTTACTTTTTTCAGCAACCTTCTCTCCAGAAATTAAGAAACTAGCTCAATCGCTGGGAGAGGACTTGGTAGAAATTAGCGCTCAATCACCAAACACAACGGTTAGTAAAATAAAGCAAATGGTTTTTCATGTTGATAAAAATAAAAAGCCTGATTTGTTAGCTCATATGATTAAAGGTGAGAAGTGGGATCAAGCTTTGGTTTTCTCAAGAACCAAGCATGGATGTGAAAAGATTGCTGATTATTTGAACGCTGTAGGCATTAAAACGGGAACTATTCATGGTGACAAAACCCAGGGAGCAAGAACCAAAGCTCTTAGAGAGTTCAAAGGAAAATTAGTACAAGTACTTGTTGCCACAGATGTTGCGGCAAGAGGAATTGATATCAGCAACCTGCCTTTTGTTGTTAATTTTGATATGCCTACTTATCCTAATGATTATATTCACAGGATCGGTAGAACGGGCAGAGCCGGGCAAGAAGGAACAGCTATCTCTTTTATGAGCGCAGATGAGCATAAGTTTCTTCGCGGCATCGAAGGGTTGTTAAAAATTAAAATCGACCAAACCAGCCATGAGGCTTTTAAACCAAATGACAAGCCAGCTGGAGGAGGGCGCGGCAAACCAAAATCAAGAGGCTCAAGAGGTGGTAGGTCTAGCTTTACAAGAAATAAGCGCGGCTCCGACAGCAAACCTGGAACTAGTTTCTCTAGAAAAAAAGCCAGTGGCTCAAAATCAAATACTAGTGGTGCTACAAAGTCGCCCAACAATAAAGCAAAAAAACCATACAAAAAATCAGGATCAAAACCAAAAACTAGTTGGAAAAAAACTAAATGATTGAGCTATTATTTTGGAGTTTAGTCATAGTGACTTGGTTAACAATTGGAATGCATGTTATAAAAGAGTTTATAAGATTCAACCGGAGAAAAAGTTGACTGAGCCAAACATGAAAAAACCAAGCCTATTTAGAACAAGCACAATGAAAATTGTCAGTGGATGGAGGAGAGTAATGGATGTTAAATATAATCCATTAAAGTTTGTGCCCGATCCAAGTCTTCAGACTTATTTTATGTTGGTGCTATTTACTATGTGGAGTGTTTTCTTTGGATTCTTGGCAGCAAACTATCTTGGGTTTTTTAACTACAATACAATTGCAAGTATAGCTATTCACATCGGAATAATATTACCCCTAGCATTCACTAACGCAATTTTTGTAGATGCAGAGAGAGATGGCGAGAAATGGCTCGAGGAATGGAAAGAAGAACAATCAAGATACAAGCTTCTTACAAATAGACTTAAAACCAAAAACTTGGTTATATGGAATCCAAATAAAGAAGCATAATCATTTTGGCATGTATTAAGAATACTTAATAAAAAGCAGTAAGACTTTCACATAGAGTTATGAGAGAATGATCAAATGCATAAACACCTATTAACAATGTTTGTGATGATATTTATCATCTCATGTGGCGACAATGAAATATCAAATCAAGCGCCTTCTTTTGGGTTTCAAAAAGAAAGAATTGTAAGGGTAAATGAAGGCTCTACAGATATTGGAACGTTCCAAGCGGCTGATGCAGATGGTGATGAGATTAGCTATTCTATATCTAACTCAGACATGAGCATCACTGAAGATGGGCTTGTAACATTTAACATAATCCCAGATTTTGAAATAGAAAATGTTTATTCAGCAACAATCGTAGCTTCCAATGATGGCGGCTCTGATGAAATCACTTTAACCGTATATATTAATGATAGCGA
>JAQWXQ010000124.1 GCA_029254395.1 SAR86 cluster bacterium
AAGGGTGTGGGTATTCAGAATTTGCTAAAGCTATATGAGAAATAACATCTTTAATTTTTAAAGAATAAGGTCTGCCTTCGAGCATAGTATCTTGTGTTTTTTTCATTTTACTTGCAGCAACCATTTCCATAGCCGAAGTAATTTTTTGCGTGCTTTTTATACTCGCAATCTGTTTTCTCACTTCTTTTGTATTAGCCATGATCTAGATTAAAAGGTTTGTGTCTTTTTAAAGTCTTCAACAAGAGCTGTGAATTGACTTTCGATGTCATCATTCCAATCGCCTGTTGAATTTATTTGTTTCTCTAGCTCACCTTTCTCAGATGTTAAATATCCGTGAAGAGCTTCTTCGAAGTCTAGTATTTTTTCAACTGCAACATCTGACATGTAACCTCTATCAGCAGCAAATAGGCTTAAGGCTTGTTGTGCAACACTCATTGGCGCGTATTGTTTTTGCTTTAATAGCTCTGTGAAAGCCTTACCGTTTGCAAGCTGTTGTTTAGTAGCATCGTCAAGGTCTGATGCAAACTGTGAGAAAGCAGCTAATTCACGATATTGCGCTAATGCTGTTCTAACTCCGCCAGCTAATTTTTTCATGATTTTTGTTTGGGCTGAACCACCAACTCTGGATACTGAAAGTCCTGGGTTAATAGCTGGTCTTACACCAGAATTAAATAATTCTGTTTCTAGGTATATTTGACCATCAGTAATTGAGATAACATTTGTCGGAACAAAAGCTGAAACATCACCAGCAAGTGTTTCAATGATTGGTAGAGCTGTTAGCGAGCCTGTTTTACCCTTTACCTTTCCATTGGTAATTTGTTCTACATAATCAGCATTAACTCTAGCCGCTCTTTCTAACAATCTTGAGTGAAGATAAAAAACATCACCTGGGTAAGCTTCTCTGCCCGGAGGCCTTTTTAATAGTAATGAGACCTGTCTGTATGCAACAGCTTGTTTTGATAGGTCATCATAAACAATTAAAGCATCTTCGCCTTTGTCTCTAAAATATTCACCCATTGTGCAACCTGCATAAGCTGAAAGATATTGCATTGGTGCTGGATCTGCTGCGGTAGCTGAAACAACAATAGTATGTTCCATAGCTCCATACTCTTCGAGTTTTCTTACGACGTTAGCTACTGTTGATTGCTTTTGTCCAATCGCAACATATATACACTTAATACCAGTCCCTTTTTGGTTGATGATTGCATCAATAGCAACAGCGGTTTTTCCAGTTTGTCTGTCGCCAATAATTAATTCTCTTTGGCCTCTTCCAATTGGCACCATGGCATCAACAGCTTTTAGGCCAATTTGTACTGGTTGATCTACTGACTGACGAGCAATAACTCCAGGAGCCACAACCTCAACAGGTGCTGTTCTTTCAGCTTTAATTTCACCCTTACCATCAATTGGTGTTCCAAGTGTGTTTACTACTCTTCCTAATAGTCCTTCTCCAACAGGCACCTCTAAAACCTTACCTGTACAAAGGGCTTTTTGTCCTTCAATAATTTCTAGATAATCTCCTAAAACCACAGCACCAACAGAGTCTTGTTCAAGGTTAAGAGCCATGCCTTTTGTTCCATTCTCAAACTCTATAACCTCACCATACATGACATCTCCCATGCCATGTATTCTTACAATACCGTCAGATACACTAACGATAATGCCTTCATTTTTTCTTTCAGCTGAAAGATCAAGCCCAGCGATTTTTTCTTTTAAAACGCTTGAGATTTCTGATGGATTTAATTGACTCATATTTTCACCTTAAAAATTTAATTGGTTTACAAGTTTATTGACCTTCCCCCTTATGGAAAGATCTAAAGTTTCGTCGCCTACCTTTATTGCTAGGCCGCCCATCATTTTTGGGTCTTCTGAAAAAGTTATTTTTGCATCGTTGCCATATTTTAATTGAAGCTTTTCTTCAATTGAGGACTGGGCCTCTTGACTGGGTTTTGAGGCAACAAAAACCTCAACGGAGCTTTGGTTATTATGTTCTTGCACGAGCTCTGTATAAATAACAAAAATTGTTTTAAAAAGATTTAATCTTTTATTCTCAGCAAGAATTGCTAAAAGCTTTTTTGACTTGTTTGAAATTTCACTATCAAAGAGATCTAACAATAAATCAACAACCTGTTTTCGAGACAAAGAAGGGTTTTCAATTGCGCCCGCCACTTCAGGAGAATTAGCTGCAAGCGCTATTGTTTCAAGTTCTTTTGAGGTGCCCTCTAGACTACTGTCCTCAATTGCTGCCGCAAACATTGCTTTTGCATATGGCCTGGCTAGCGGTGTTAGCTCAATCATTAAAGCTCCTTGGCCGCCTTTTTCAAGATATCGTCATGTTTTTCTGATGAAATTTCGTCACCAAGAATTTTTTCTGTGGTGTCTATGATGATATCTGACATCTGCTGCCTAAGATCTTCTTTTGCTCTGTTTGTCTCGCTTTCTATACTTACAGATGCTGAGGTCATTATCTTTTCTGCTTCGGTTTCTGCTTTAGTTGAGGCGTCAGCAACAATCTGAGATGCTCTAGTATTTGCTTTTTTAAGAATATCAGCAGCTTCTTCTTTGGCTTGGTTTAGCTCTTTATCAAAAGCCAACTTTGCTTCTTCTAAAGAATCGTCTGCTTTTTTTGCAGCCTCAAGACCGTCAGATATTCTTTTTTCTCTTTCCTGCATGACAGCTAGTATTTGTGGGTATACGTATTTCATACATATAACTACAAAAATTATAAATACTATTGCTTGGGCAAGTAAGGTTGCGTTTATATTCATATTAAGTCTTCTGTTTTTCTACAGCGCAAAAAGCATGTACATTCCAAGACCAACACCGATCATAGGAACCGCATCAGTTAGACCCATCATAAGAAAGAATCTACCTTGGAGGAATGGGGCCAGCTCTGGCTGCCTTGCAATTCCTTCAATAAATTTACTACCTAAGATGCCCACACCAATCCCAGCACCAATCGCTGAAAGACCCATTGTGATACCTGCTGCTAAAATACTATATTCCATTTTTTTCTCCTATATTTTGAGGATTAATGTTCCTCTGTTTCATGTGCCATTGCCAAATAAGCAATGGTCAAAGCCATAAAAATAAATGCCTGTAGTGCCACAATTAAAATGTGGAACAGCGCCCAAACCAAATGCAAGCCTATGCCTAACATGCCTATTAAAGCACTGTTAAAGAACAACATTAAAGCTATTAAGATAAATATCATCTCGCCTGCGTAAAGGTTTCCAAAAAGTCTTAAGCCAAGTGATATTGGTTTAGCTATAAAGTTAACCATCTCAAGAACAAAATTTACAGGCATTAACCATTTACCAAAAGGGTGAAGGGTTAGCTCTGCAACAAATGCCTTAAGCCCTTTTATTTTAATACTGTAATAAATTGTTAAAACAACTATTGCTAATGCCATGCCAAGGGTAACATTTGGATCTGTTGTTGGAACAACTTTGAAATATTCTATACCTAAATATTTGGCAAGCTCGGGGATAAAATCTACCGGGATTAAATCCATTAGGTTCATAAATAATATCCAGACAAAAACTGTCAGGGCTAGCGGCGCTATTAGTTTGTTGTTTGTGGCCCCGAAAAGAGATTGAACGTTGTCATCAACAAACTCAATACACATTTCAACAAAGTTTTGAAGGCCTGAGGGTGTGTCTGAGTTTGTTGGTATTGCCCATTTAAACAACCCAAGAAAAAGAGCTCCTAGAAAAATAGACCAACCAATTGAATCTACGTTAAAGGCCCAAAAACCCATGTCGGCGGCTTCTGTTGCGCCATGGGCAAATGTCCATGTGTCTGCAGGAATAATGGTGGGCATATCCCAAACCTGGCTTTCTTTATTGCAATGCCAAACCTCGGATTCATATGGGAGTTTGCCGTATGTTAAGTTTGTAAGATGGTGTTGTATGTAACCGTTTGTGGTTAGCTCTGGCTCTGAACAGGCAGCCCCAACAACGTGATCTATCCCTTTGGCAGCCATTAAACTTCTTTTGCCTCAAGAGCTGGGCTTAAAAAAACATTAACCCCAATAAAAATCATCATTGAATAAAAGTAAATTGATGTGAGGTTGATTGCTGCATAAGCTGTAAAAATTATAAACAAAGCCCATTTAACAGACCAGCTGTAAAAGACATATGATGCAGCGCTTGAAATCTTTTTTCCAATAAGAAAAAAGAGTGTTAAAGCTGTTGTGTAGGCTATGGTTATGGCTAACAAATTTATGTCTATATAGAGGCAAAAAATCATAATAGTAACTAAGGCTGCTATTGTTGGTTTTTTTACCAGGTTAATTTTCACTTTTTATTTAAATAATTCGGCGCAATTATAAAAATATATCGCTTTTTAAACAAGGTGTTTTGGGTTTTATTTTTAAATAGTTATTTTACTTGTTTTTGCTTAAAATTTTAGAAATTATGGTCTCTAATTCATCAGATGTTTTGTAGGTAATTTGGAGGCTGCCTTTTTGTTTTGTTTTCGCCTCAACAGTTATTTGATGTCCAAAAGCTTCGGACATTTCTTGTTCTATTAAAATGACATCTGTCTGTTTTTGTTTTTTTGTGCTTTTTTGTTGTTTTTTGTTTTTATTGGAATCACTTAAGTCTTTTACAGTTAGTTTGTTTTTAATAATATTCTCTGCTGCCTTTTCTGCTTCACCGGGTTCCATTGAGGCTAAAAGTTTGGCATGTCCTTTTTCTATTTTTCCTGCAGAAAGCATATCTAAAACGTTTTGTGGTAATGTCAGGATTCTGATTGAGTTGGCTATACTGCTCCTTGCTTTTCCGGTTGAGGTTGCAACTTCGTCCTGGGTAAGCCCGAACTCTCTCTTAAGCCTATCGTAACCTCTTGCCTCTTCAACTGCATTCAAGTCCTCTCTTTGGAGGTTTTCAATCAAAGCTGATTCAAGGGCGTCTTGGTCTTCTTTTTGTTCAACCAAACATGGAATAGTTTCCAGACCGGCTTGAAGAGAGGCTCTCATCCTTCTCTCGCCAGCTATTACCTCGTATTTGTTAAGGCCAAGCTCCCTAACCAATATTGGTGATATGACCCCATGCTTCTTTATTGAGTCTGTAAGCTCTTGGAGTGACTCCTCATTAAAAATTTCTCTTGGCTGAAATCTTCCTGCATTTATTTGGGTTAAATTTACATCTTGGATTGTTCGTTTGGCTTTACCACCGGAGCCAAGAAGTGCATCCAGACCTCTGTTTAGTGTTTTTTTGTTTTCAGACATTTTCTATTTTCCTTATAAGCTCGCCTGCAAGCGCGAGATAAGCTTTTGCACCATAAGAGCTTGGCATATATCTTACACCAGACTGGTTGTGGCTTGGAGCCTCTGCTAACTTTATGTTTCTTGGGATTAGTGTATTAAAGATAAGGCTGGGAAAATGCTTTTCTAATTCGTTGGACACGTCTTTTGCAAGGTTGTTTCTGAGGTCTACCATTGTTCTTATTATTCCCAAAACTCTATTTTGAGATAGGTTGTTGTCTGATATTGTTTTAATTGTCTGCATTAGTCCTGTAACACCTTCAAGGGAGTAGTATTCACACTGAAGTGGGATTAGGGTTCCTGAGGCGGCCATTAATGCTTCAATTGTGAGCTGGTTGAGTGTTGGTGGGGTGTCTATGATGGTGTAGTCATAAGATCCTCCGATTTCTTGTAAAACCTTAGAAAGATACTTCTGTTTGTTTTCGTCTCTTATGGCCACATCGAGAGCTATTAGGTCTTGTGATCCCGGTATAATTTCATAGCCATCTGGAGATTTATAGACACAATCTTTTGGGTTTAGGTTGTTAAAAAATGGTTCGCATAAGGTGTTGGGGGTTTCAAGGTTTAGGCCTGCTGCGGTTGTTGCATTGCCCTGAGGGTCAAGATCTACAAGCAACACTTTTCTTTTGGTCGCTGCAAGGCTTGCGGCAAGATTGACTGCGGTTGTTGTTTTCCCAACTCCGCCTTTTTGGTTGGCTATTGCAATTATTTTATTCATTTGTTTTTATTTTTACAAAATGTCTTTCTTTTCCCTCTGTTCCTTGGTTGATTATTTCATAATTAAATTTGTTTGTGTTCAGCTCTGCTAGCTCTTCTTCTATTTTTGTCTTTGTTCCTTTGAATAAAACATATCTTGTGCCTTGTTTGATATTGTTGGTTGTTAGGTTGGTTATTTTTTCTATTGTTGCAAATGCTCGAGCGGTTATAAGGTCGTAGTGTCCAAGCGTGTTATTTTTTTCAAGCCTTTGGTTGAGTATGTTTACGTTTTTAAGCCTTAGGTCGTGTTGTGCTTGTTTTAAAAAATAACATTTTTTTTGGTTGCTCTCTATAAGGTCTATGTTGTTGTCTGGGTTTGTAATTCCTATCACTAGCCCTGGGAACCCTCCACCAGAGCCTATGTCTAAAATTTTGTCGCCTTTTTTTATGTGTTTGTTTATTTCAAGACACTCGACTATGTCTTTGTTGTATACCTCCGCCTCGCTTTGTCTTTGGTAAATATTGTGTGTTTGATTAAATTCGAAACTTTTGGCAATAAGAAGTTTGAGCAGTTCCTGTTCTTTTTTTAGGTCATGCATTTATTTTTTCTTGCTCTTTTCTTTTCATGGTTACCAAAATAATATTTATTGCTGCGGGTGTTACCCCTTCAATTCTAGATGCTGAGCCAATTGTGTCAGGTTTTGTTTGCTCTAGCTTCTCTTTTACTTCATTAGAGAGACCGCTGATGTCTTGATAAGAAAATAATTTTGGTATTTTTTTTGAGTTTTGTTTTTTGTTTTTTTCAACCTCTCTTTGCTGCTTCTCAATATAGCCTGCGTACCTTACTTCAATGCAGGCTCTTTTATAGTCATTTGCATTGCTTTCGTTTGTTTTAAAGAGTTTTTCTAGGTTTGCGTCTGGCCTAGCTAATAGGCTATAAATGTTTCTTTTTTCTTTAAGTTTTATTTGATTGTTGTCTGTATTAACAAAGCTTATGGTTTTTTCTTTTTTGAGCGTTTCCAAGAATTTTTTATATTTTTCTTCTTTTTTTAAAAAGCCATCCATTCTTTTTTTTGAAACGAGTTTGTTGGCATGCGCGTGTTTTAAAAGTCTTTGTTCTGCGTTGTCTTGGGATAGTAAAAGCCTGTGCTCAGCCCTGCTTGTAAACATTCTATATGGTTCTGTAATGCCGTGTGTTGTAAGGTCATCAACAAGAACGCCCATATAAGCCTCGCTCCTATCTAAAACCAATTCTTCCTTTTTTTGTATTTTGTTTGAAGCGTTTATGCCTGCGAGAAGACCTTGTGCTGCTGCTTCTTCATAACCTGTTGTTCCGTTGATTTGGCCAGCCAGGTAAAGGCCCTCAATAAACTTGGTTTCCAGTGTTTGGTGCAAAGACCTTGGATCGATAAAATCATATTCAACCGCATATCCATATTCTGTTATGACTGAATTTTCCATGCCGTTTATCGTTCTAATAAAACTGTCCTGTATGTTTTGAGGTAGGCTTGTAGATATCCCGTTTGGGTAAACCAGATCAACCCCAATTCCTTCTGGTTCTATGAAGATTTGATGGCTGTCTTTATTAGCAAATTTATATATCTTATCTTCTATAGAAGGACAATATCTTGGCCCTATTCCTGTTATGTTGCCTGAATACATTGCTGATTTTTCGATATTGCTGTTGATTATTTCGTGTGTTCTTGGGTTGGTTCTTGTTATATAGCAAGGCAGTTGCTCGACATGTTGTGGTTTGCTCTCTGTTAGTGTCATCCAAGGTGTGGGTGTTTCTCCGGGTTGAGGCTCCATAACGCCCAGGTCTAAACTCGACATTTTTATTCTAGCAGGGGTTCCTGTTTTAAGTCTTCCCATAGGAAGTTTCAGATCGTATAGTTTTTTGGAAAGTGGTATGGAAGACTTATCTCCTATTCTTCCACCCTCAACAGATTTATTGCCTGTAT
>JAQWXQ010000125.1 GCA_029254395.1 SAR86 cluster bacterium
ACTTTTGATAACAAAGAAATTCAAGCTGTTAATGAGATCGTTATTCATTCTGGTTCATACACACAGTTAATGAGATATAAACTAAATATTAATAACAAAATTGTTTATGAAAAAAGATCCGATGGACTAATTATATCTACAACAACTGGATCAACTGCATATGCTTTGTCAGCTGGAGGACCTATTATTCATCCAAATTTAGATGTTTGGACAGTTCTCCCGATGCTGTCACAAAGTCTATCCTCTAGACCATTTGTGATCTCATCTAACGAATTATTGAGTGTAAATATTTTAGAAGGTTCTTCACAACAAGGTAAAATATGCGCAGACGGTCAAGAGGATATTAATGTTTCATATTTGAGTGATATACAAATTTCTAAGATACATAAACCACTCAAATTAATACATTTACATAATAATGATTTCTTTGAAGCATGCAGAGAGAAGCTTGGGTGGAGTTTGGATATTTCTAACCCAAGATAATAATTGAAAAATATTAAATTACATTTAGGTTTTATATTACTAGCTGTGGCTGTAACTTGTCTTTATCTTATTACGCCGATGATGACATTTATAGAGCCACTATTATTTCTAAAAGCTGAATTAACTGGAGCTTATTCAAAATATCTTATATTTAGCACTTTTAGTGATACATATATAATAGGTAATGAATGGTGGAGACTTATCACACCAATATTTATACATTTTTCAATTACACATTTGGTATTTAATTGCTTATGGGTATATGTACTTGGCCAACAGATTGAGCTCAAAGATGGAAAGTTAGTTTTTATTTTATTGATGCTAATTTCTGCTGCTGTGGGTAATTATTCTCAGTATCTTGATCAAGGAGCTCATCTATTTGGAGGTTTATCAGGTTGTGTTTATGGATTATTTGGATATGCAATGATAGTTGAATTTCAAGAGCAAAAAATTAAGTATGGGCTTCCACCTTCCATGTATATATTTATGCTTGCTTGGCTTGTAATGGGTTTTATGGGGGTTTTGAAGTTATTTGGTTTTGGCGAAATTGCAAATTTTGCTCATCTGGGAGGGTTAGCCTCTGGTATATTCTTTGGTATGCTTTTAGTAATTGGTAAAAAAATTAAATTTAAATATGATGAAGATTAAGAAAGCTGTTTTGCCCGTTGCCGGATTTGGCACAAGATTTCTTCCAGCCACAAAAGCTATACCCAAAGAGATGCTTACAATTATTGACAAGCCTCTTATTGAGTATGCTGTGGAAGAGGCAATTTCTGCTGGAGCAGAAGAAATAATATTTATAACAAGTTATACAAAGCCTGCTATCAAAAACTACTTTTCAAGAGTTCCAGAGCTCGAGAAACAACTCAAGAGCACTGGAAAAATCGAGCTACTAGAAAAGATTCAACCTAAGATATTTGAGAATGTAAAATTTACTTACATCAATCAGAAAGAACAGAAAGGGCTTGGTCATGCTATTTTGCTTGCTGAGGAAGCAGTTGGCTCTGATGCATTTTCTGTTTTGCTCCCAGATGATTTATTTATTTCAACACCCTCATGCCTTGAGCAGATCAGGGATTCTTATTCCCAAAATCTGCAACCAACTATTGCAGTAAACAGGATTGATAAAAATAATATACATAAATACGGAGTGGTTGATCTTGGAGGCAATCAATTAAATAAAACTAATACAGCTGTAATTAGCAATATTATTGAGAAACCTCATGCCTCAGTGGCACCATCAGATATAGCTGTTGCAGGTAGATATATTTTTAACCCTACAATATTTGAATGCATTAAAAAAGTTGAAGCTGATAACTCAGGGGAAATCCAGATTACAGATGCGATAAAGCTTTTAACAAAGATAGAAAACGTTCAAGTTAAAATTTTTGATGGTGAAAAATATGATTGTGGAAGTAAAGATGGATATCTTGAGGCTACAATTGCTGTAGCAATGAAAGATCCATATTATTCTAATAAGATCAAAAAAATTATTACAGGTAAGCTTTGAAATTAGCATTATTATTACTTAAAAATCTTCCAGAAGAGCTCGCTCATTCTCTTGCGCTTGGTGGGCTAAAATTTCTCCATAATTTCAAAATATTAAATTTATTTATAAAAAAACCTAAAAATAATGAATTTCAATTATTAGGTATGAATTTCAAAAATAAACTAGGAACAGCTGCTGGGCTTGATAAAAATGGTGACTATATAGATTCACTAGGCGCTCTTGGTTTTGGGTTTCTAGAGGTTGGAACAGTTACACCCTTGGCTCAACCCGGTAATGACAAGCCTAGGCTTTTCAGAATTTTCGATGAGAGAGCTATCGTTAACAGAATGGGGTTTAATAACAAAGGAGTAGATCACCTTGTAAAAAATTTAAAAAATATTAATTATGATGG
>JAQWXQ010000011.1 GCA_029254395.1 SAR86 cluster bacterium
TATCTTTACTGGAGTTCGTCATATGTTGATGGATTTCCACATAATCAGTCACAGCCTTGCATCATCACAAAAGTCATCAGTAGTAACTTTGGTTTTGTTTATTATTGATGCTTTGCTAACTATATGGGTTCTCGCATGAATATAGGAAGACTGTTTTGGTATATGCAAAGATATAGCGCATTATATTTTTTAGCTTTTATTGTTTACTTAGAATATTTATATTTATCAAATCAATTCAATTTTATTTTTTTTAACAGCAATATCTTTTTTAAGATATCTACAAGTCTATTTATATTACTTGCAAATATTCATGGATTTATTGGTTTGTGGACCGTAGGAACAGATTATTTGACTGAAAGAACACTAGGTTTTCTATCACAAGGTTTGGGGGGAGTTGCCAATACTATTAGAAAAACTTATGAACTCTTTTTTATTTTATTAGGTTGTATTTTAACAATCTCTTATTTTTATATTATTTGGTTATAAATATGCATAATTACAACTCATCCAACATTAAAACTTTAGAATTTGATGCTCTTATAATTGGTGGCGGTGGCTCAGGAATGAGAGCTTCCTTAGAGCTTGCAAAATCTGGTTTGAAAACAGCGGTTGTTTCAAAAGTTTTTCCAACAAGATCACATACTGTTTCTGCGCAGGGAGGAATTACATGTGCTATACAAAGCGCTGATCCTAATGATGATTGGAGGTGGCATATGTACGACACCGTCAAAGGTGCTGACTTTATTGGCGATCAAGATGCAATAGAATATATGTGCTCCGAAGGTCCAAAGGCTGTATTTGAACTTGAGCATATGGGTTTACCATTTTCAAGGTTTGATAATGGAAGAATTTATCAAAGACCATTTGGAGGCCAATCAAAAGATTTCGGGAAAGGGGGGCAGGCTGCTAGAACTTGTGCGGCAGCTGATAGGACAGGCCATGCTCTTCTTCACACTTTATATCAGAACAATGTAAAGGAAGGATCAAATTTTCTTAATGAATGGTTCGCAGTTGATTTAGTAAAAAATTCCAAGAACGAAGTTACTGGAGTAATAGCTTTCTCAATTGAATCAGGTGAAGTGGCGTATCTTAAGGCTCAAGCTACAGTCCTTGCTACTGGTGGTGCTGGAAGAATTTATGCTTCAACAACAAATGCTTTAATTAATACTGGAGACGGTTTAGGAATGGCTCTGCGCTCAGGCTTTCCAGCTCAAGATATGGAGATGTGGCAATTTCATCCAACTGGAATATATGGTGCTGGATCACTTGTAACAGAAGGTTGCAGAGGAGAAGGTGGCTATTTAGTAA
Organism: SAR86 cluster bacterium; assembly: GCA_029254395.1. Lineage (GTDB taxonomy): Bacteria > Pseudomonadota > Gammaproteobacteria > Magnimaribacterales > D2472 > CAJQGY01. The sequence continues at coordinate 1,309 of JAQWXQ010000011.1, forward strand.
ATGCAGATGGAGAAAGGTTTATGGAGCGATATGCTCCGAATGTTAAAGATCTAGCGGGTAGAGATGTTGTTGCTAGGTCAATGGTATTGGAAATTTTAGAAGGAAGAGGGTGTGGTGAAAATAAAGATCATGTTTTCTTGAAACTAGACCATCTTGGTGCTGATGTGCTAAATGCAAAGCTACCTGGAATTTGTGAGTTATCAAGAACTTTTGCTCATGTTGACCCAATTTATGAACCAATTCCTGTAGTACCAACATGTCACTATATGATGGGTGGAACTCCAACAAACGTTAACGGCCAAGCATTTAAAAGGTTGGATGGTAAAGACGTAACAATTTCTGGTCTTTATGCTGCTGGAGAGGCAGCTTGTGTTTCTGTTCATGGCGCTAATAGATTAGGTGGAAATTCTCTGCTTGATCTTGTTGTTTTTGGTCGAGCTACCGGCAAGCATATACAAGAAGAAATTAAATCTGGCGGTGGGGTTGAGAGTTCGTCGGATACAGACATTAATGAATCCTTAGAAAGATTAAATAAACTTAATGAATCCTCATCAGGATATCAAACTGCTGAAGTTAAAAGGCAGCTTCAGGCATGCATGCAAAACTATTTTGGTGTGTTTAGAAGAGGTGAGTTTATGGAAAAGGGTGTTGAGGAATTAAAAGAGATTAGAGAAAAAACTGATAATTTATTTGTTGCTGATAAGAGCATAGCTTTTAATACTAGCAGAGTGGAGGCTCTTGAGCTTCAAAATCTTTTAGAAGTAGCGGAGGCGACTGCTATTGCAGCTTTACAACGAAATGAAAGCAGAGGAGCACATGCTCGAGATGATTATCCTGAAAGAGACGATGAAAACTGGTTGTGCCATTCAATGTATGACCCAAAAACAAAGACTCTCTCAAAACGTGAAGTTAACTTTTCACCAAACCAGGTTGAGCCATTTCCTCCAGCTGTGAGGTCGTATTAAAATGAGCAAATTAGAGATTAGCCTTTATAGGTATAACCCTGAAAACGATAAATTTCCTTATATGAAAACATATAATGTTGAAAAACCATCTAAAGATATAATGGTTTTAGATTTACTTCATCTTTTAAAGGAAGAAGATGAATCAATTTCCTATAGAAGATCTTGCAGAGAGGGTGTTTGCGGTTCTGATGGAATGAGTATTAATGGAAAAAATGGGTTAGCTTGCATAACGCCTATTTCATCAGCTTTAAAAGGTAATAAGATTGAACTAAGGCCGCTGCCTGGTCTACCTGTTATAAGAGATCTTGTAGTTGATATGTCAGAATTCTACGCTCAATACGAGAAGATAAAGCCATTTTTACAAAATGATACAACTGCACCCGAACAAGAAAGACTTCAATCGCCAGCTGACAGAGATAAGCTCGATGGTCTGTATGAATGCATACTTTGTGCTTGTTGTTCGACTAGCTGCCCATCTTTTTGGTGGAACCCTGATAAGTTTGTAGGCCCAGCAGCCCTCCTTCAAGCATATAGATTTCTTGCGGATACAAGAGATCTAAGTACAGATGAAAGGCTTGAAGATTTGTCTGACCCTTTTAGTGTTTACAGGTGTCATGGAATAATGAATTGTGTGAGTGTCTGTCCTAAAAGCCTTAATCCTAATAAGGCTATTGGAGAAATAAAGAGCATGCTTTTAAAAAATAAGAAAAATATTATCGCAAGTGAAAGGGCTTAAACATTAAAATAAAATGAATTTATCAATGGGGGAATTTTGGGAGAGTTCGCACATTTCAGGAGGCCATTCAGGTTATCTTGAAAATATGTACGAGCAGTATCTTTCTAATAAAGATGAACTTCCATCTGATTGGAAAACTTTCTTTGAAGATCTTGAGTCTAAATCCATTGTAGATAGCAAGATTTCTCATCAAAAAGTAATTGATGAATTCAAAAATATAACCAGACATACAGGTCTTAATGACAGCATTCCAGATGCTAGACAGGCAAAGGTTATTAGGCTAATACAATCATTCAGAAACAGAGGGCATCAAAAAGCAAATCTAGATCCATTAGGCATAATGGATAGGGTTGATATAGAGGATTTAGATCTAAAATTTCATGGCCTCTCTGATGATGATTTAGATGATGAGTTTTATACAGATACCCTGCTTATAGGCAAAGAAAGGGCAACACTCCGAGAAATTATTGAATCTTTAAAAATTATATATTGTGGAAATATTGGTATTGAATATAACCATATAATGAATTCAAATGAGAGAAAATGGTTCCAAGGAAAATTTGAATCTAAGCTTGGTAAATACTCGTTTTCAACAGAAGAAAAGCTTCACATTTATGAGAGACTTAATTCTGCTGAGGGGCTGGCTAAATATCTAGCAGCAAAATATCCAGGTATGAAAAGGTTTGGCATAGATGGCGCGGAGTCACTAATACCACTTGTAGATGCTGTTATACAAAATTGTGGAGAGCTAGGAGCAAATCAGATTTGTTTTGGTATGGCTCATAGGGGAAGGCTAAATCTTCTTGTAAATGTACTAGGAAAACTGCCATCAGAATTATTTGCAGCATTTAATGAAGATTATGAAATCACTGGAGCTAATACGGGTGATGTTAAATATCATTTAGGTTTTTCTTCTAACCTTCAAACTAAAGGCGGAGAAGTCCATGTATCGCTTAATAGCAACCCATCACATTTAGAAATTGTTGATCCTGTTGTTTTGGGGTCTGTAAGGGCAAGGCAAGACCGCCTGAATGATAAAGAAAGATCAAAAGTTATTCCAGTCCTTCTTCATGGAGACGCTTCCTTTTCAGGACAAGGAGTGGTTATGGAGTCGCTTCAGATGTCACAAACAAGAGGTTTTAATGTTGGTGGTACCATCCATATTGTTGTTAATAACCAAATTGGATTTACAACAAGTAATAAAAGAGATTCAAGGTCAACTGATTACTCAACTGATGTGGCAAAAATTATTCAAGCTCCAGTAATTCATGTCAACGGCGATGATCCTGAGATGGTTATTAAAGCAGTTATAGTTGCTACAAAATATAGAAAAGAATTTAACAAAGATGTTGTCATTGATTTATTTTGCTACAGAAGAAGAGGACATAATGAAGCTGATGACCCATCAGCAACACAGCCAGTGATGTACAAGAAGATAAAGGATCATCCATCTGTTCTTACTCAATATGAAGATAAGCTTATTCGAGAGGGGTTAATATCATCTGATCAAACAGCTGCTGTTCGTTCAGAATATAGAAAGTCTTTAGAATCTGGAGTGTCAGTTGCAAAGAATTTGGCTAGCACTCCTAATGAAGATCTTTGGTTTAATTGGGATAAGTATATTGATAATAAGTGGTGGGAAAAAACAGACACTTCAATAGAAAAAGAAAAAGCTTCTCTACTAGGAGCAGAAATTTGTGAAATCCCAGAAAATTTTAGTCTTGGTATACAGGCTTCTAAAATATTTAAAGATAGAGATTTGATGTCTAATTCAAGCATTGAATTTAATTGGGGTTATGGAGAGATGATGGCTTACGCCTCTTTACTTTCTGAAGGCTACCCTATCAGGTTAACGGGTCAGGACGTAAGAAGAGGCACTTTCTCTCACAGACACGCATGCGTTTTTGATAAAGAAACGGGTGAGGGGCATATTCCCCTTTCAAATATTGCTAATAAAAATAATACAAAGTTTGATATTTATGATTCTTTACTATCTGAAGAAGCTGTTTTAGGATTCGAATACGGTTATTCCGCAACATGGCCAACTGGCTTGGTTATATGGGAAGCTCAATTTGGAGATTTTGTGAATGGAGCCCAGGTTGTTATTGATCAGTTCATTGTTTCAGCTCAACATAAATGGGAAAGGCTGTCTGGATTAGTTATGCTCCTACCTCATGGCTATGAGGGTCAAGGCCCAGAGCATAGTAGCGCAAGAATTGAAAGGTTTCTTCAATTATGTGCATCAGAAAATATTCAAGTGTGTGTTCCAAGCTCACCATCACAAATATTTCACCTTTTAAGAAGACAGGCTATAAGAAAATTAAGAACTCCTTTGGTGGTAATTTCTCCAAAAAGCTTGCTTAGAAACCCTGATGCAACTTCCAATTTAGATGAGTTGTTTAGCGGGTCATTTCAGTGCGTAATTGACGATAAAATTAAAAATAAAGCTACTGTCAGAAAAGTTATCCTTTGCTCTGGAAAGATTTACTACGACTTAATAAAAGAAAGAGAAAATCAAGGAAAAAATGATATTGCAGTCATAAGAATAGAACAACTTTATCCCTTCCCTTACGATGACTTAGAAGTTTGTCTCAAAACTTATACACAGATAAATGAAGTTGTTTGGTGTCAAGAAGAACCAGCAAATCAAGGCGCTTGGTTTAGTCACAGACACAGAATACAAAGAGTTCTAGATAGATCTGACAATAGTTTAGAAATTGGCTTAGTAAGCAGAGATGCTTCTGCTGCTCCCGCTGTAGGAATGATGAAATTACATTTAAAACAACAAGAGGATTTAGTGGCATCAGCACTAAAATAATATTATGACAATACAAATAAAAGCACCAACGTTTCCTGAATCTGTAGCAGATGGAACAATTGCAAATTGGTTAAAAAATGAAGGTGATGTAGTAAAGCAAGATGAGATCATTGCTGAAATAGAGACTGACAAAGTAGTGCTAGAAGTTGTTGCGCCTAATGATGGGAAGTTATTAAAAGTTATTAAAGCAGAGGGAGATATAGTTCTTAGTGCAGAGATTATAGGTGAGTTTGATGATTCTGTTGAGGTTTCAGTCAAAAAAGATACAAACAACACTAAGCTAACAAGCGATAAAGTTATTGAAGAAACTATAACTAAAAAAACTGGCCCAGCAGCAAAAAAACTTATAAGTGAAAATAATCTTAATAAATCTGAAATAAAATCATCAGGTAAAGGCAATCGAGTCACTAAAGAGGATGTTATCAATCATTTAGAAGAGTCTGAATTAAAAAATAACACAAAAATTAAAAAACCATCAATAGCTGCCTCTGGAAGAACTGAGAAACGAGTTCCCATGTCAAGATTGAGAGCCACTATTGCTGATAGGCTTCTTACAGTTAAGCAAAATACAGCTATGTTAACAACTTTTAATGAGGTTGATATGCAGCCAATAAAGGATCTTAGATCAAAATATGGTGAAGAATTCTTGAAACAACATGAAGTAAAACTTGGTTTCATGGGCTTTTTTGTAATTGCTGCTGTTCAAGCTCTTAAGAAGTTTCCTCTTGTGAACGCTTCAATTGATGGTAATGATATTGTCTATCATGGATTTCAAGATAT
>JAQWXQ010000028.1 GCA_029254395.1 SAR86 cluster bacterium
CTCTTCATTGGATAGAACCATAGAATTTACTGAGAGCATGATTAAAACTGCTGCAAGTACTATTTGTGGGTCCTTGAATGTTGAATGGGGAGAGGATCAAATAGACCTGTCAAATTTTAAAAAGGAAACTCTCTCAAACCTTGTGCTTGATAAAAACAAGAACCTTACTCAAAGCGACTTAGACAAACTAAGCGGCAAAGATTTATTAGATTTATTTGAAGAGACTGTTGAGAGTCATCTAATTCAGCCAACTTTTGTATTGGGCTATCCCATAGAAGTTTCGCCGTTATCTAGAAGGAATAATGAAAATCCAGACATTGCAGATAGGTTTGAATTATTTATTGGCGGAAAAGAAATAGCTAATGGCTTTTGTGAGTTAAATGATCCCGACGATCAAGCTCAAAGATTTAAAGATCAAGTTGAAGCCAAAAATGCTGGAGATAAAGAGGCAATGTCGTATGACGAAGACTACATATTATCCCTCGAACATGGAATGCCTCCAGCTGTTGGCGTTGGTATAGGTATTGATAGATTAGTTATGATGATTACCAATCAAAGTTCTATCAGGGATGTATTGTTATTTCCTCAGCTTAAATCTTAATTAAACTTATATTTGATTTCCAATACATTGAACGAATAGTTGTTCTTTTTTAATGGATCATAAGAATAACTATTTTTAAAAGTCAAAACATCTATAGTGTATTTGTTTTCTTCTTTTAATAACTGAATGCCACTTTGAAAAGGGCTTTTATCGATATTTTTTATATAACTATCAGCAGCGCTGCTTGAGGATGCTGCTAAGCCAATAACAATGGCAGCTCCAATATAGGGAGCCATTTCTTTAAGCGCAGCATCTCCAACATCCTTTCCTCTTTCTAAAACAGGACATTCCCCACTTCCACAGGTCGTTGCACCAGCATAGATGTTTGGACTTAAAGAAAATGTGAGGATTATTACAATAATTTTTAGTGATTTCATACTTCCAACTTACACTATAAATTAATTTACAGATAAATTTTTATGTCTTATTTTTAGATATATTTACCATCTAAACTTATCAAAATTTTCAGGGTTAGCCCAACCATCTGCATTATTCCAGGATCTTTTGTTGTTATAGGTTTCTAGATTGTATGAATAACATCTACATCCAATTTTTTCATTAATGATTTCTCTTTGTAATCCCATTTTCATCATCGTGTCATCCATTAGATTTAGAGAGGATGTAAATAGTATTATTTTTGAGCTAATTAAATTTTTGATTGTGCCAATATCAGTTTCATTAATATCTATGTCATCCAATGCAATAAACATATCAAAATATTGGTTGCCAATATTGGTAATGTTTGGCACGACTGAAATATTTTCTACAGAGCCTGCTTCTAATTTTTTAACTAACGAAGAGATATCTTTCTTCGTGGATATAAGTAATTTACTGCAGCTCTCATTTGAAAGGACATTTAAGATTATTCTCTCTATATCCTTTTGCATATTTATTTAAGTAGATGTTTTACAGCTTCTCTCTCAGAATTCAATTCATCAATAGAAACTTGAAATTTTGCTTTAGCAAAATCACTAAGCACAACATCTCTTTTTATTTCAACTGATCCATCTTCAAGTGTAACTAAGGGATAACCGCATATTAACCCCTCTGGAACACCGTAAGAGCCATCACTTGCAATTGCTGCGCTAAAGCAATCACCTTGCTCTGTTGGATTTTCACATGCTATGACAGTATCAAGAGCGGCTTTTGCAGCAGATGTTGCTGAAGATGCGCCTCTAGCATCAATTACTGCTTTACCCCTTTGTTGAACTAAAGGTAAGAAAGAATCCTCAATCCATTTACTATCATCAATTACTGCATTACCTTTTTGGCTTCCAATGATTGAATTTTCAATATCAGGATACATGGTTGGACTATGGTTGCCCCATATGATCATGTGTTTTACATCACTTACATCATTATTTGTTTTTTTAGCAATAACAGATTTTGCTCTGCTGGAATCAAGCATAGTCATTGCCATCCATAACTGTGAATCGTTATTGGCAGAGTTTTTACCTATCAATGCATTAGTATTAGCTGGATTACCTACCACAAGAACTTTTGCATTCTTCTTACCAAATTTTCCAATCGCCTCGCCTTGTTTTACGAAAATACCACCATTAATTTTGAGAAGGTCTGACCTTTCCTCAATTTTTTTGCCTTCATAAACAATTCCTCTAGGTATACTTCCAACCAACAAAAACCAATCAGCTTCCAACGAAGCTTTTTCAAAGTCATCTGTATAAGTAACTTCCCCCATGTGCGGAAAATAAGAATCTTCAAGCTCCATCACTAAGCCTTCAAGCTTGTCTACTACCTGAGGTATCTCAACTAAACATAGATCAACTTTCTTATTGCCAAAGGTCTTCCCATCAACAAGTCTAGGTATTAAAGAGTATGCTATTTGACCTGCAGCACCCGTTACAACTACTTTTACTCTCTCATTCATTTTTAAATTCCGTATAATATTTTAATTAGTTAGGAGATTATATTCCTAAAAGTTAAATTTACTCTAGGTAAAACTATTTTTTTTTCTTTCTTTATTTCATGCTTCCAATATTTCTGTGTTTCACCACTCATAAC
>JAQWXQ010000029.1 GCA_029254395.1 SAR86 cluster bacterium
TCAGGTGTGAAGAATTTTAGAAAGATGCTTTCACAGCATTCAGATAGAGCTCCGCTTGGAAGAACTGTAACAATTGAAGAGGTTGGAAATGTAGCTGCATTTCTTTGTTCAGATTATGCAAGTGGTGTAACTGGAGAAATAACATATGTAGATGCCGGCTTTAATACTGCTGCAATGCCTCTATGGGAAAGCGAAGATTGATATCTAATTTTTATGAACGAAAAATACTTCCGAGATTATGCAATTGTTGTTGCGGTCTTGGACCAATAGAGAAACAGAGAAAAAAAATAGTTCCAAGCGCCAAAGGTGTTGTTCTTGAGATTGGAATAGGCACTGGGCTCAACTTACCCTTTTACATGAAAAATAATGTGTCGAAAGTCATAGGCCTAGATCCATCTGAAAGCTTAACCAAATATGCGAAGATTGCTGCAAAAGATGCAGGTATAGATTTGGAGCTTATTCATTCAGGTGCTGAAAATATAAATCTAGAAAATGATTCAATTGATACTGTTTTGATTACTTATACTTTATGCACTATCCCAGATATTGAAAGCTCTGTTTCTGAAATAAAAAGAGTTTTAAAAAATGATGGTAATCTTATTTTTTGTGAACATGGAAAAAGCCCTGATAGGTATACAGCAAATATACAGAGTTTGATTAATCCGATATGGGGAATTATTTTTGGTGGTTGCAATATTAATAGAGACATCCCAAAAATTATCCAAGATGCAGATTTTAAAATAGATTCAATGGAGCAAATGTATCTCCCAGGTACACCTAAGTTTGTTGGTTATAATTATTGGGGCGTGGCTAAAAAATGAACACACCTGTTGTAATTGGTATCAGTTCTATTCAACAAAAAGGTTCTTACGAGGAGCTTGATGAGGCTTTAACTCTTATGGAAAAAGCAACTCAAAAAGCCATATCTGATTCAGGTAATACTAATATTGTAGATTATATAGACCAGATACAGATACCAAAAGGATTTTGGAAATACAGAGATCCTGGCAAGTGGATTGCAAAAAGAAATGGTATAAAGTCTGCAAAAACTACTGTAACTAAAATTGGTGTGCTGCAGCAAAATTTAATTAACACTGCATGTAAAGATATAGTTGATGGCAAAATTAATGCATCCTTAATAATAGGAGGCGAATCTAGATATAAAAAAATTCAAGCCTTAAAAGAAAATAAGGTTTTTGTTGAGACTGAACTAAATACTAACCCAGACTATTATGTAAAAGCAGATTCCGATCTTCAGACCCAAGATGAAAGAGATGAGCTTGGTTTAATGGCAGTTGGTTATTACGCAATATTAGAGACTGCCTACAGAGCGCAAAAAAATCTATCAATTCAGAAGCATAAAGAAAAAATATCAGCGCTTTATGAAATTTTTTCAAAAATAGCAAAAGAAAATCCGGATGGCTGGTTAGATAAAAGTTTGACTGCAAGTGAAATAATTAAAGTTTCTAAATCAAATCCATTGCAAGCACTTCCCTATAATAAGTTCCATTGCACCACCTGGAATGTAAATCAAGCATCAGCAATGATTATATGCAGTGAAAATCTTGCAAATGATTTGAACATACCATTAGGCAAGAGAGTCTACCCTCTCGCATCATCTGAATCGAACCATATGATTGCACCCATACAAAGACCGCATTTAAGTAAATCATATGGCTTGGATTTAGCAGTCAAATTTATAAAAGGTGTATGTAGAGATAATGATATTAAACCTAATCTATATGAGTTATATAGCTGCTTTCCAATTGCCGTTCAAATGTTTAGTGATTCTTTGGGTCTAAGTGAGAATCAGAACAAAACAGTCACTGGGAAAGCAGCTATATAACTCATATAGATTAGGTTTAATATC
>JAQWXQ010000033.1 GCA_029254395.1 SAR86 cluster bacterium
AATAGATATAAAGGTTTGGTTATTTCTCTTAACTTTAATTCAATTCTAAATAAAGGTGAGCACATTAGAGTTGGCTCTTCTGTGAATTGGAATAGATTAGTTGAATACGCCGTGAATAAAAATATATATGGTTTTGAAAATCTCTCCTTAATTCCTGGATCGGTTGGGGCTGCACCCATCCAGAATATAGGCGCTTATGGCGTAGATGTAAAACCTTTAATTCATAGAGTATATTTTTTTGATCTAGATACTGGGAAATACAATTCATTTAACTCTGATGAATGCAGATTTGATTATCGAGAATCAGCCTTCAAAGGATCAAATAAGATTATTACCCATATTGATTTCAAATCAAATCTTGAAAAAAAACTCCATCTTGATTACAAATCTCTTTCTATAAAAATTAATAAAATATCTCTTGATGAAGAATTTCTAAATCCGCAGATTATCTCAAAGCTCGTTACACAAATAAGGGAGGATGTTCTACCAAATCCTAATAGTGAGCCAAATGTTGGAAGTTTTTTTAAAAACCCAATTGTTGATCCTAGTTTTATAAAAACTGATTATTTTGATTTAAGTGAGTTAGTTATTTGGGAGCTAGAAAATAATTTAGTTAAAGTGGGTGCAGCTAAACTAATACAACTAATTAAAAATGATTTACCGGAATTCAACAATGTTTCGATTTCTAAAAAACATAATTTAGTAATCACAACCAATGGAATGGCATCTCAAGAAAATGTAATTGCTTTGGCTTCAGCCATTCAGTTAAAAGTTAAACATTTTTTTGATTTGGACTTAGAGATAGAACCTAGAGTAATTAATTAGAATGTTTTTATCATCTACGATAGCCTATATTATCGCACTCACAAGCCCTGGACCTGATACAGCTATTATCATCAAGCAAACATCATCTTACGGAAGGAGAGCAGGTGTAGTAACTGCTTTTGGAATAGGATCTGGTATCTTTATTCATTGTATATTGGCAGTAAGTGGTATTTCTCTATTAATCCTCAACTATCCATCACTTAAGGTCTTAATAAGTTTTATTGGAGGGTCTTACATATTTTATATAGGCGCCTCAATGTATTTCTCAAAGGATGACCCTGATAACTTTAAAAAGAAATCAGTAAACAACTTTGCAGTTGGTTTTATAACAAATTTATTTAATATTAAAGCTTTTATTTTTTTTGTAAGTTTATTTTCAATATTAGTAGAAGAGCTTTATGGCTTTTACTTTTATTTTTATCCAATTTACTTTGCTATAACTACAACTTTTTGGTTTTCTTTTTTAAGTATCTTGCTCACATCAAATAAATTTCAATACGTAAATATTTATAACAATATTTATATAAAATCGTTATTCTCAGCCATCTTGTGTTTGATCGGGCTTTATATTATTTTGACCTCTGTCTGTGACTATTTCTAAGCTAACAAAAACAATCAAGAAGTTTGGAGATGACATATTTCCACCAGTAGATTCCTGGAATCCGGATTTATGTGTGGGCCAAGAAATCAAAATAGATAGAAATGGCGAATGGTTTTACAATGACTCACTTATTAAAAACAGCAAAATAGTTAAGCTATTTTCTAAAGTGCTAAGAAACGATAGTGGCAATTATTTTATTGTTACTCCAACAGAAAAAGTTCCTGTTAATGTAAAAATAGCTCCTTATGTAATTGAGGATTTTGATGTTGATAGTAATAAAAATATTACATTTCATACAAATTTTAATTATTCATTTAAATTAGATTCAAATCACTGCGTTAATCTTAAAAGCATAGATGGTGTACCTTTACCAATAGTCATAGTGAGATCTCATAACATAGAGGGCTTTCTTGCAAGAAGCGCATATTATCGTTTTTTAAATTTCGCAACAAATGAAGGGTATATTAAAAATGACATTCTTTATATAAACTCTTATCAAACGGAAGTACCAGTTGGCAAAATCAATTAAAAAAATACACCTACCTAAAAAGGTATGCCCAGTATGCAAATTAGAATTTGTTTGGCGAAAAAAATGGGAAAGAGATTGGGAGAATGTGATTTATTGCAGCAATAAATGCAAGCAAAAAAAACAAACTATTTCTTAGACTCTATCCATTCATTTATATAACTTTCCAAAACTGAAAGGGGTACAGAACCTCTCTTCAAAACCTCATAATGAAAGTCTTTAATATCATATTTGTCACCTAGCTCTTTTTCAGCCTTAGTTCTGAGTTCAAGAATTTTTAATTGACCAATTTTGTATGCCAGAGCTTGACCAGGCCAAGCTATATACCTATCTACCTCATTTTCTATATCTAAAATTGACTTTGCAGTGTTATTCACAAATAAATCTATAGCATCATCACGAGACCAATCTTTGTAGTGCATACCTGTATCCACAACGAGCCTTATTGCTCTCCACATATCATATGTAAGCTGCCCAAATTTATCATAAGGATCATCATATAGACCCATATGTTCGCCAAGCTCCTCACTATATAATGCCCAGCCTTCAACAAACGAGGTAAACGACTGATGTTTTCTGAACTCAGGTACATTTTCCATCTCCTGTGCTATTGAGATTTGAAAATGGTGTCCTGGAACCGCCTCATGAACACTTAAGACTGGTATTTCATATTTTGGTCTTGACTCAGGCTTATATAAATTAACATAGTAATACCCAGGCCTTCCTTTGCTTGGTGAATTGTAATATGCAGTGGTTGTATAAGGTGCTGATTCCATTGGAATTTCTGTAACACCATATGGAGCTTTTTGGAAATCTTTGAAGATCATGGGTAGCAAAGGATCTATTTTCTTTGACATTATTAAATAAGCATCAAAAAGATCGTCTGCATTATCATAGTAAAATCGCTTATCAGTTCTAAGGAAGTCTAAGAAAGAATTAAAATCTCCAGACCATTTCACAGAAGCAATGATATCTTCCATTTCAGCACGTATGCGTTTGATTTCCGTTAATCCAATTTCATGAATTTCATCTGGTGTTAAATCAGTTGTTGTATGGTATCTAGCTAGATACTCATACCATTCACTTCCATTAGGCACGTCCTTAATTCCAATAGAGTTTCTTGAATTGGGAATATACTCATTTCTCAAAAACTTAGCTAAATCAGAATAGGCTGGATTTAGTGACTCTTTTATTAGCTTTTGAGCACTAAGAATTAACTCATCTTTTTCATCAGGAGTAACTATTTCTAATGACGCTTCATTAAATACTTTTAAATATGGGTTGTTCACAATATCTGCTGCTACCATCGATTCAATTTGCTCGAGTACATAGGTTGTTATGTGCTTGGGCTGTGTGTACCCAAGTTCTAAACCATTTTTATAATTAGCATTAGCATTTTTTATATTTGAGGTATATTTTTCTAATCTGGTAAGCCAATCTTTATAATCCTGATATGAACTAAATATCATACGAGAGCCAGTTTCATAGAAAGACTGTATTCCACCTCTTTGATTTAGATCCATGAAATGTTCAGGATAGTTATGAGAATCTATTTCAAGACTAAAATCCTTATCTAAGATCATATAATTAAGTCTATTGCTTTCAGATAAGTCATTAATATTAAAAGTCTTAAATTCATCATACGAGTCTATGGCTTTTAACTTTCTTTTTTCGATTTCATCAGCAGAGTTGGACACAATTTCAGTATTAAACCTTTTATCACCAAGCATGGATGCATATATAGGTGATTGAGACAAACTCATCTCCCAAGATTCTGCTAAGTAATTCTTAAAATCTTTATCTGCCATTGATTCTTTATCATTATCTGACATAGTCCATAACAATAAATTTACGCAAGTGATCACAATCACTAAAGTTAAGGCTTTATTATTTTTCATAGTTAGTCTCCAGCATTTAGCTTATTTACATATTTGGATAATTAGGTCCACCTGGACCTTCTGGTGTTACCCATTTTATATTTTGAGATGGATCTTTAATGTCGCATGTTTTGCAATGGACACAGTTTTGCGCATTTATTACAAACTTATCCTCACCATCTTTGCGAACAACCTCATACACACCTGCAGGACAATATCTTTGTGCTGGCTCATCATACATAGGTAAATTTACAGATATTGGTATTGATGGATCTTTCAATTGGAGATGGCATGGCTGATCCTCTTCATGATTTGTATTGGATAAATACACAGAAGAAGGTTTGTCAAAAGAAAAAATACCATCTGGTTTTGGGTATTCTATCTTAGTTACTTCAGATGATTTTTTTAAACACTCATGATCAGGGACTGTATTATTTAATGTAAAAGGAAGCTTTCCTCTAAATACAAACTGATCTATTGCATTAAAAAATGCACCAATTAGGGCTCCAAATTTATGAAATATAGGTCCAAAATTTCTAGATTTATGCAATTCTGTATATATCCAAGAGCTTAATATTCTATCGTCATATGTAATATCCGTTTCGATATCATTATGGATATTTTCAAAAATATGGTCGCCAGCTATTAGGCCTGACTTCATTGCTGTGTGAGAACCTTTAATTTTTGAAAAATTTAGTGTGCCAGCATTATCACCAGTGAGAAGACCACCAGGAAACTCCATTTTAGGTAAAGACTGAAGGCCGCCTTTTATCAAAGCCCTTGCTCCGTAGGAAAGCCTTTCACCACCTTCTAAGTATTTTTTGATAGCTGGGTGAGTTTTCCATTTTTGAAATTCATCAAACGGGCTCATTGATGGGTTTTTATAATCTAGCGGGATAACATATCCAATATAGGCTTCAGTATTTTCGCCATGGTAAAAGTAAGATCCAGAAGGTGTATCGAATGGAGTAGGCCATCCATTTGTATGCATTACTAATCCAGGCTCATGAATATTCTCTTTTAGCTTCCATACTTCTTTAAAACCAATTCCATAATGTTGCGGATCTTTATTATCCGAAAGGTTGAATTTGTTAATAACCTCTTTACCTAGATGTCCTCTGCAACCTTCGCTCAGGACAGTGTACTTAGCTTTGATAATTATCCCTGGTTCATGGCCCTGCTTAATATCTCCTGAAGCAGAAATACCCATATCACCTGTTTGAACTCCAACCACTTTTTCATCTTCGTAGATTAATTTGCTTGCAGGAAAACCAGGGAATATTTCAACCCCTAAATTTTCAGCTTGTTCTGCTAGCCACCTACAAAGATTTCCCAAGCTAATTACATAATTACCATGATTATTCATTGGAGGCATTACAAATGCAGGTACTGGTATAGAAAATTTATTTAATAAAAAAAGTAGTTTATCTTTTTTAACAGGAATATTTAACGGTGCATTTTTTTCTTTCCAATCAGGTATCAACTCATCAAGAGCATTTGGTTGAAATACATTACCTGAGAGAATGTGTGCTCCAACTTCTGAACCTTTCTCTAAAAGGCAAATTGAATAACTCGTACCATTTTCTTTATTTAACTGTGCAAATCTAATTGCAGCTGATAAACCAGATGGTCCACCACCTACTACAACTACGTCATACTCCATTACATCTCTTTCCAAAATTAACCTCACTTATTACTGTAAAATGTTTACAAAAGACATTACAATTATAGCCCGATAAACCCCTATATAAAGAGTTAAATATGAAAATACTAGTTCCAATTAAAAGAGTGGTCGACTATAACGTAAAAGTTAGACCTCTAGGTGATAATTCGAATGTTGATTTGAATAATGTAAAAATGTCTGTAAATCCTTTTTGTGAGATCGCTTTAGAAGAAGCTGTAAGAGTTAAAGAATCAGGCAAGGCTTCTGAGGTTATTGCTATTTCTATAGGCAAAACAGAATCTCAAGAACAATTAAGAACTGCTCTAGCACTTGGTGCTGATAGAGCAATTCTGGTTGAGTGTGATTCATTGCTTGAACCCTTAGCTCTAGCAAAAGTTTTAGCAAAAGTTGTTAATGATGAGTCTCCCGATCTTATTATTCTTGGTAAACAAGCAATTGATGGTGATAACAATCAAACTGGGCAAATGCTTGGAGCAATTCTTGATTTACCTCAGGCTACTAATGCATCTGAGCTCATTATAGAAGATGGAGCCGTTTCAGTAACAAGAGAGATTGATGGTGGCCTTCAAACTTTGAAGCTAACAACTCCTGCAATTGTAACAACAGACTTGCGATTGAATGAACCAAGATACGCATCTCTTCCAAATATTATGAAAGCAAAAAAGAAAGAGCTAAAAGTAATTCCCTTGGCAGACACTGGTGTTGATGCCTCACCAAGAACTGAATTGCTTAATGTAGAATTGCCTGCGGCAAGAGAAGCAGGAATTATGGTTGACTCGGTTGAGCAACTTGTTGATAAACTTAAAAATGAAGCAAAGGTGATCTCATGAGTACATTAGTAATAGCAGAACATGATAATAATAACTTAAAGGGTTCAACACTTAATACAGTTGCAGCTGCAGCTCAACTTGGTGTTGATATACACATATTAGTAGCTGGTTCGAATTGTGAAAATGTTATAAGTGAATGTCAAAAAATAGATGGAGTAGCAAAAGTTCTCAATGCAAATGACTCGCTTTATTCCAACCAATTAGCTGAAGATCTATCACTATTGGTTGTCTCTTTATCTTCAGACTATGCCAATATACTTGCTCCTGCAACCACCTTTGGTAAGAACTTAATGCCACGTGTTGCTGCAAAGCTAGATACACAACAAATATCAGATATCATCTCTGTTGAAGCTTCAGATATTTTTAAAAGACCAATCTATGCTGGCAGTTGTATAGCAACTGTTAAATCAAATGATGCAGTAAAAGTAATAACTGTTAGGTCAACAGCTTTTGATGCTGTTAGTCAAAATAATAGCAACGTAGAAGTAACTAATGTTGACTCTGTAGAATCATTAAACATAAGTCAATTTGTTTCTGAAGAAATTGCAGAAAGTGACAGGCCTGAGCTTACTGCGGCAGATATTATTATTTCTGGTGGAAGAGGGATGCAGTCAGGTGAGAATTTCCATTTACTTGACTCCATTGCCGATAAGCTTGGAGCAGCTGTTGGAGCATCAAGGGCAGCAGTAGATGCAGGATTTGTTCCAAATGACTACCAAGTTGGTCAGACAGGTAAAATTGTTGCGCCTGATTTATATATAGCAGTAGGTATTTCTGGAGCTATACAGCATTTGGCAGGTATGAAGGACTCTAAGGTTATTGTTGCAATAAACAAAGATGAGGATGCGCCTATTTTCCAAGTTGCAGATTATGGTTTAGTAGCAGATTTATTTAATGCTTTGCCTGAATTAGATTCCCAACTATAAAATTATAAATTTAACAAAGGGCTCTTTACGAGCCCTTTTTTGTTTATAAATATTGCTCTATTGTATGTATTAAAAATTTGTATATTATTTAGATATAAATTTAATATCTCTAAAAAAAGGATTTTTAATGTTAAATGCTAAATATTCTCCATTCAATATAGCACTTGCTATCTCGATAATATTTTTAATTATATTTTATGTTTTAGGATTATCAGGTTTAATTAACTCATCCGATACTAGCCTAATTGGAGAGGCATCGAGATGGTGTGAAAGAGTAAGTGCCGGAGCATTTAGAGAACCTGTTAATACTTTAAGTAATTTAGGCTTTATGGTTGTTGGTCTTTATATTTTTTGGGTTATATCTCACGAAGAAACTTCTCCTGATAATAAATTTATAGGTTTAACGTCAATCTCAATATTATATGCATCTGCAGCATGGTGGCTTGGCCCTGGTTCGATGTTAATGCATGGAACGAATACAGAATGGGGAGGGTGGGCTGATAACTTGAGTATGATAATGTATATTATTTTCCCATGGCTATACAACGTCTCATTAATGGGTAGATGGTCATCAGCTAAATTAATAAAAACATATTTCTCCATTGTTATTATTTACTCTGTTGCTAGATGGTTTACCTCTTGGGATTTAGGTATAGGTTTTAATTTATTTGGAACCTCTATTGGACTTTGGGTTATATCAGAGTTTTTATATAAATTTTGGTCACCTATTAATAGATTTTTATCCGGGTTTGTAGGCTTTTTGGTATTGTTTCTTTTTGGAACAACAATAGGTGATATATTGGCCAACCCAGAATCATTTTGGTGGGTATTCCTATTTTGGCTACCTGGTCTTTTGGCAGATAAAAAGCCAACTGGCATAAGAACTTATAAATGGTATTTTTTAGGTATGCTTGCTTATATGTCTGCTTTTGCAATTTGGCTAACAGGAACACCTGATAATGCAAACTGTAATCCAGATTCCATTTTACAAGCTCATGGAATATGGCATTTGCTAAGTGCTGTAGCAACTTATTTCTTTTTCATACATCTGCGGTCTGAAAAGTCCATTAATTAAGAGCATAAATAAACTATTAAAGCCACTTTATTAATATAAAATTTGTTGAGCAATTATGCACAATACTATTGCTATTCTTTGTTAACAGTGCAAAATTAGCCTGTAAGTACATTTAGTGCTTATTGAATATTAATATTTTTAAACTCAAGGGGGAGTATTATGAAATTAATTCATTCGTTTATTTTTTCATTAGTTCTATTTACTGGAGTCTCTATTGCACAAGATGTAGAAGAGGTTGTTGTAACTGGTTCTTATATTAAAGGAAGTGCTACTGATGGCGCATCACCAGTAGAAATTATTAACAGAGATAAAATCGAGCTACTAGGTGCAACTACTGTTGCGGATATTACTCGTAATTTAACTGCAAGTAGTGGTGCGGAAAATAATGCTGATTCATTTACTTCTGGTTCCACTCAAGGTACTTCAAATGTTAACTTGAGAGGTTTAGGTCTTTCTTCAACATTGGTTTTAGTTGACGGAAGAAGGAATACTGTTTCAGGTCAATTTGCTAATGATGGTAGTGTTTTTGTAGACACTAATATGATTCCAGTTGTTGCACTAGAAAGAGTTGAGGTTCTTAAAGAGGGCGCTGCCTCTGTATATGGCTCTGATGCTGTTGCAGGTGTTGTTAACTATATTTTAAGAAGAGACTTCACTGGTGTTGAAGTAAACATATCACAACAAAAAGGTGACCTTGGTGACCAAACTGACGATAGAGTTAGTGCTATGTGGGGTGGTGAGGTAAATGGAGCAAATCTTGTAGTTGCTTACAGCGAACTAAACAGATCACCAATTGCTGGCACAGAATTAACTGATTACTCTCAGCTTGCTATTAGTACTCTTGGAAACAGTTTTTTGGTTTTACCTGGCGGTGCTGATACTTTTACAAGTGTTGATGCTGGTCCATACGCTGGAACTTATGCTATTTATGAAAGTATTCCTGATGCTAATTGTGAAGCTACAAACGGGATTCTAGTTGATTATGCTAATGCAGCTTCAGCTGCTTTGCCTGGTGGACAAAGATGCCACTTCTATTATGGTGATAGATTTAATTTAGTTAATGATGAAGATCATACAAATTTGTATACATCCTTGAAAACTACATTAGCTAATGGCGTTGGGTTTGAGCTTGATTACCTATCTGCAGAAGTTAACGTAAATGATAACCCTCAGTCTCCTTCATACCCTGCTTTATCTTATTTAGCTAAACCAGTTATGCCTGGAACAGGGGCTAGTCCTTTTTCTTATCCTGTCTTATGGCTAGGAAGAGCTTTAGGTTCAGCTTTTGATTCTCCTTTGGCTCCAAGAGAGAATGAGTCTACAAGAGTTTCAATGGGGTTTGATGGTGTTATGGATAACGGAATGAATTGGGATGTTCATTACACAGAAAGCTCACATGCAAGTTATTTATTTCAACCAGACACAAGCACATCTAGATTTGATGCTGCTATTAATGGTGTTGGCGGTCCAAGTGGAAATCAAACATGGAATTTATTTGATCCTTCTGCTAACTCTCAAGAATTAGTTAACTATATTTCTTCTGGTGAAGAAAGATGGACTGATGCAAAACTTCAAGTATTTGACGTTCTTGTTACTGGTGAAAGAAAGGGCTGGGATGTTGCAGCAGGTTTCCAATACAAAAATGAAGCTTATAAAATTGTCAGAAATGATGAGTCTAAAGCTGTATTTGGTCCTGATGGAAGTATCACTCAACAATCTGACCTAATCTTTTTGGGTGGTGGTCTAGAGAATGATTCAAGAAGAGACTCAACAGCATTTTTTGTTGAAGGGGCTAAAGATCTTTCTGATAAACTTACATTTAAAGGTGCTGTTAGATATGAGAATCTTGATTCTGATTCAACAATAAACCCTAAAGTATCATTGAGATATCAACAGTCTGATGACTTAGTTTTACGCGGATCTTACTCCACATCATTCAGAGAGGCTTCACTAGTTCAACTAGCTGCTTCTTCTGTTTCGCTACAAGGTATTCAAGATTTCAATGCCGATGGAACACCTAAGGGCGGTACAGCATTTATTAGAGTAGCAGTTGCAAACAATTCAACTCTTACCCCTGAAGAATCTGATAATATTAATCTTGGTGCAATATGGACTCCTAATGAGCAAACTTCATTAACTCTAGATTACTGGACTGTTGATTATAAAGATGTTGTTACGCTAGAAAGTGCTCAAGGAAAAATAATAGCTGATCCAAATGGTTCAGATATTAAAAGAATTGAAGGAAATCTTGTTGGTATTACCACTAGTTACTTTAATGCAGCTAAGATAGACGCTTCAGGATTTGATTTAGAAGCTTCATATGACTTTGATACAGCCTACGGCCAAGCTAACCTAGGTTTCATTACATCGCATATGCTTGGTTATGAAATTCCTGATGGAGCTGGTGGTATGAAAGATGTCGTTGGTTTATTCAATCATGATAACTTTGCAAGATCATTGCCTGAAACAAAGTCTGTTTTAACAGCTAGTCTAACTAATGGTGATCATATGTTGACTGCAATATACAGATGGGTTTCTGAATATGAAACTACAAGAGCTATTCCAGCATCAGCTGCTGCTATAGGTTTTGTTCAGGATATTGATGCATTTGAGACTATTGATCTTAAGTATACTTACAATATGGAACTTGGTGATACTAATGTAGTATTGTCTGCGGGTATTAATAATGCAGCAGATGAAAAAGCTCCTATTGTTTATGATGCAGCTAACTTTAGTTATGATCCTAAGCATCATGACCCAAGAGGCAGATCAACATATATAGGCTTTAAAATTACTTTGTAATATATCTATATCTTAAAAAAGCACCGCTAGTCGGTGCTTTTTTTTGCTTAAATTTTAGGGAACCAAATAAAAAGCTGAGAAGTATTGGTCATATAATTTTTGTAATCTCTTCTTTTTTTCAAGCTTCTGTTATCCATCAAAGGACATGATATGAAGATAAATAGAATGAGCATTGATAGTGGTGACAAAATAAGCCAAGCAGGTGTTTTTATTGATAGAAATGCCATTAGATACAAACCAACCCAAAACATAACTTCTCCAAAATAGTTTGGGTGCCTTGAGTATTTCCATAGACCTCTGTTCATCGTGACACCATCATTCTTCGCATCCTTTCGAAATGATCTCATTTGCTCGTCTGCAATAGTTTCAATAATTACTGCTAATGTTGTAAAGCTGCTAGCAAATATCAATGAGTAGTTTAATGAGCTAAGTTCATAGCTATTAAATAGAAAATATAACGGTAAAAGCGAAAGATTAACTTGAAGGGTTGGTATAAGATGAATACCTGTAAAGTTAATAAATTCTAATTTTATTTTATTTCCTTTCTTTAATTCAATATATCTAAAGTCCTCATGACCAAACCCATCCCATGAGATTACCCAATTTCTTGTTAATCTTACAGACCAGAAAATAATAGGCGCTGAAATGAGAACTTTATTTAAAGTTGAAAGATTATTTATATCAGATATGGAATATAAAAATATAATTATAGGAAATGGAGCCAGTGACCAGAAGGGGTCATAAAGACTTGAATTTTTATTTATAACGCTTCCTATATATATAACAATTGTTGCTATGATGTGTGCTATTAGAATTTTGACCCATATGTTATTAATTTCGTCCATAGACTCTGTTACTCTAAATGAGATTAAAAGCGCTAACACATACCAAAGAGATACTAACAAAAGTGATAATTTTTTCATTTTGTAATTAAAGCATAGGTGAAATGATTTTAGAATTACCGGAAGTTAATATAATTTAATCGTAAAATTGTATTGACTAGAGTAATCTCAAAAGATGTAATAAGAATTAATTACTAATAAAATTATTAAAATGACAGATAAAATTAATTTACATATGAATAAAAATAAAGATATTTTGATATATGTGAATGGTTCTTTGTATAAAAGACAAGATGCAAAAATATCTGTATATGACAGCGGTTTCTTAATGGGCGATGGTATATGGGAAGGGTTAAGGCTGGTTGATGGTAATTGGATTTTTTTAGATGAACACATTGATCGTTTGTTTGAGGGTTTAAAAGCAATAGACATAAACCTATCAATGTCAAAAAGTGAAGTTATTGGTGCCTTGGAGGAAACTAGGGTAGCAAACAAAATGGTTGATAATGCGCATGCAAGACTTATGGTCACAAGAGGCGAGAAAGTAAAGCCTTTTCAGCAACCTGATTTATCAAAAGATGGTCCTAGTTTGGTTATTATCTTGGAGCATTCTGATGATGCAAAACCTACCAATGGAATTACATTGGCTACCGTTCCGCAAGTAAGAGGTTTACCAATGAGCCAGGATCCTAAGTTAAATAGTCATTCAAAGCTAAACTGTATTCTTGCTTGTATTCAGGCTAAGAAAATGGGCGCTGACGAAGCATTAATGCTTGATCCTCATGGTTTTGTAAACACCACGAATTCATGCAATTTTTTCATTGTAA
>JAQWXQ010000039.1 GCA_029254395.1 SAR86 cluster bacterium
TCCATATATTCATTCATAAGATTATCTGCCGATTCCTCTGATACTGTCCCATCTGGGAAAGTAGGATTTTCAGACATATCAATTACATTAACCATAAGAAATTGCTTGCCTGAATCTTCTTCCATAAAGTTTTGAAGTAACTCTTTTATTCGAGACTCTAAAACACGACCATCTTTTAATGCATTACTTTCAAATTTATTTCCATAATACTGAATTTCATCATCATTGAGCTTGCCGCCGAAGTCTGTGTACCAAATAAAAAAGGATGAATAAATAACTAGTAAAGAAATCCAAGCTTTCATAATTAGCTTTCTCTCTTATTAGCTATTGAGATTAAAAATATGGCTACCGCTATTACAAATGGAAGCGGGGCTAGATCAACTCCTGGAGTGATATTTGTTGTGTATTCACCAATAGAAGTTATGTCTTCTCTAATCAATGGGTATAGAAACAATCTTTGTCCCCAGTCTAAAATCCAAAATACGCTCATGAGAGGTATCAAGGATTTATATTTAAAAATTACTATCCAGCAAACAAGACAGAATATCAGTTGAGCGCTGCCCCATAATGAGAAGAATCTATAAATAATTGGCATAGGATCTGGATCACCAGTCAAAACAACAAAACTTGCAATACCGTGAAAACCATAGGACTCGAAAAACATGTGTATTATGGAGCGACAAGTCATTAGCGCTGTAAATAAAATAAATCCCCATATGGCTATCTTTGGGCTATCAAGTTTATTATTAGCTACCTCAGGTAGCACTTTAGAAAAGTTAAACATACGCTCATCTTACCTAAAATTATTACGATGGAGATACAATAATTTTGCACAACCTCTGATAAATAAAAAAAATATTGTCGTGATTTAATTTATACTGTATATTTATACAGTATTATAAAAATCCTTATGAAAGTTAACTATATCGGAAAAATTTCTGAAGAAAATCTGCCGGCAATATTTGTCCCTTATTTTCTTGAGTCTGTGCATGCAGGGTTCCCCAGCCCTGCAAGCGACTATATTGAAAGCCCGATAGATTTAAATAAACATCTTATAAAAAATGGAGCTGCAACTTTTTTAGTAAGGGCTCAAGGTCAGTCTATGATTGGTTCTGGAATAACTGATCAAGCGGTTTTAGTTGTTGATAGGAGTATTAAACCAGCTCATAACAGTATTGTTGTTGCTTCTATAGACGGTGAGTTTGTGTGTAAAAGATTAAAATTGAAACCAAAAATGTGCCTAATGCCGGACAATCCAGATTACCCTCCTATCTTTATAAACCACGGTCAGGAGCTAGAAATAGTAGGCACTGTTACAGCAGCAATTAATAAATTCTAATGACGTTGGCTTTAGTGGATTGCGATAGCTTCTATGCTTCGTGTGAAAGAATTTTTAGACCCGATTTAAAAAATGTTCCTATAGTTGTTTTATCAAATAATGATGGTTGTGTTATTGCTAGAAGCGCTGAAGCAAAAAAAATGGGGATTGGAATGGGCGTGCCTTGGTTTAAAGTAAAAGATTCATTTCTATCTCATGGTGGCAAGGTATTCTCATCCAACTTTACCTTTTATGGGGACATGTCAGCCCGGGTCATGAATATACTGGAAGGCTTTGTTCCAGAGATTGAAGTCTATAGTATTGATGAGGCTTTTTTAGGACTAGACTCACTAGATAAAAACTATGATTTATATGATTTTAGTTGCCATATGAGAGCTTTGATCAAGCAATGGACTGGGGTACCAGTAAGAATAGGAATAGCACCAACAAAGACACTAACCAAGATAGCTTTAAATGAAGTTAAGAGATTAAAAATACCAACTAAAGTTCATAGAATATCTACAACAAAAGAAATAAAAGAAGCTTTGCGCAATACTCCAGTAAATGAGGTATGGGGTGTTGGCAGAAGACTTACAGAGCATTTAAACAAAGCAAAGATAACTAATGCTCTTCAGCTAGCGAGCATCGATCCGCAGCATGTTAAACGTAAGTTTAGTGTGGTTCTAGAGAGAACTGTTAGGGAACTTAGAGGGCAAAGATGTTTGAATATAGAAGATAACATATCAGCAAAAAAACAAATTGTTGTTAGCAGAAGTTTTGGTACCAGAGTAACTGATTTAAAAATTCTTAGGCCTATAGTTAGCAACTTCGCCGTTAGGGCTACCGAAAAACTAAGGCATGAAAAACAAAAATGCTCTCAAGTTTCAGTCTTCGTGAGAACAAGCCCCTTTAGTGATCACAAACCTCAACATAGGGGCTATAAAGCAATTGAGCTTACAAC
>JAQWXQ010000044.1 GCA_029254395.1 SAR86 cluster bacterium
GGAGAGCTCTATTTTGATCTTTCAGATGTAACAAAATTAACTGTAGGTCTAAGATTTAATGACGATACTGTTAAAGATTCAATCATGACTTGTTTAACAGATTTTGATTGTCCTAATTATCCTCAATCACAACTTGATTCAGGTGAGTATGGGTTCTTCCCAACTCAAGAAGTTATTGCTGACGATGCTTTTGCCTATAAATTAGCTATTCAACATGACTTATCTGATAACCAAATGGTTTATGCAAGTTATACAACTGCTACTAAAGCCGGTGGTAATAACCCGGTTATTGGAACAGAAGCTGATCCATATGATGCAGAGGAAACTGGAGTATTTGAGATAGGTACTAAGAGTATCTTAATGGACGGAGCAATGTTATTTAATGCTTCTTTCTTCATGAATGATACTAAAGGTATGCTTATTTCTAATATCGAAAATGCTGGTTCAGTTAACTATAACGTTGATGCTGAAATCAAAGGTTTTGAAGGTAATATGATTGCTTTCCTAAGCGAAACAGCAAGTATCGATGTTTCATGGTTGCTTGTAGAAAGTGAGCTTGGCGACCAAACAATGCCTGATCCTTTAAACCCAGTTGGAATAGTTGCTTTGTTGGATGTTGATCCATCAGCTTTCACTCCTGGTGTGGGTTGTGCTACTGCTACAGGTCTTTGTGGTCCAACTGCATTTGGTGCAGGTGTTCAGGGTTTACCTTTTGATCCTCAAGGCGCTGTTCAGTATGGTTATGGTTTAGATGCTGCCGGTAATGTAGTGCCTATCTTTAAATCAGCTGGTTACTTA
The DNA here is from genome assembly GCA_029254395.1 of SAR86 cluster bacterium. GTDB lineage: Bacteria > Pseudomonadota > Gammaproteobacteria > Magnimaribacterales > D2472 > CAJQGY01. The sequence continues at coordinate 799 of JAQWXQ010000044.1, forward strand.
TGTGCTGCTCCGTTTAACCCGCTTGGAGGAGTTGCTTGTGCAGTTCCACCTCAGCAGGTATCAATTAGCGGTAATGCACTACCTCAGTCTCCAGAATCATCATACAGTTTAGGTCTTAATAAAGACTTCCTTGGTGAAAATGGTGTTACTTCTGTAAGACTTGCTTATAGATATCAGGCTGAAAGAGAAGGTAATGTCTTCAATCAAGACAGAGCTAAAATGCCAGAGACTAAGTACTGGGATGTTTCAGCCACTTACACACCGGACAACGCTGACTGGTATGTGAAAGCATTTATTAAAAATATTGCTGATGATCAATTTGTAGGAACATGGGCTGCTTCTTCTGCATTGCAGGGTGGAGCACAGTTTGCTACTTATACTGATCCTAGAATGTTTGGTGTATCTTTTGGTACATCATTCTAAGTAGCTAACTACTTATTAAAAAGCCCAGTTTACTGGGCTTTTTTTATGTCTATAATAAAGCCTATGAAAAATAACTTTCCATATCAAGCAGAGCAAATTACAGTAACTAAAGACATGTGTGATCATAATGACCATATGAACGTAGCTTATTATTATCAAGCTTTTGATTTAGGTTATACACCGATGTATTTTAATGAAATGGGATTTTCTGATGCATATTTTAAAACTGGTTTTTCTACATTTACACTTGAAGATAATATTAGATACTTAAAAGAATTTAGACTTGGCGACCCAATGCAGCCAGCTTTTAGTTTATATAATGTAAATAACAAACTAGTACATATCGTAGGAGGTCTTTATGATAAGGAAGATGCGCTATGTGCAATTTTTGAAACTATTTTAGGCCATATAGATATGAATAAAAGGCAAACTACAAACTTTTCTGACAGCAGGCTTAAAACCTTGACGGATTTGAAGAATGAGCATGCTAATAGCTTTAAATTGCCTTTTGAATTGAAATTAAAAATTAAAGATTTGGTTTAATGCTTATGAAAAAATTACTAATAACTCTATTTATAATCAGCTTTGCTCTTCCTGCTGCCTCTTCATTGTCGATAATGACATATAACGTAGAAAATTTATTTGACACACTGGATGACGAAGGCAAAGATGACAAAGCATATCTTCCTCTTTCCCAAAAGCAATCTAAAGAGCATGTTGAATCATGCAATAAAGTTAAAGTTAAAAAGTGGAGAAATGAATGTCTGTATTTTGATTGGACTGAAGATGCAAAGAATAAAAAATTAGCAAATATAAAAGAAGTAATCCTTTCAGCGAGACTTAATGGGCCTGATGTTATTGCATTCCAGGAAGTTGAAAACATTAATGTCCTTTCAGACTTATTTAATCTACTAGCTCCTTATGGCTATGTTGATTTTTCTCTTATAGAGGGAAGTGACTATAGAGGCATTGATACTGCATATATATCTAAATACCCATTAAAAAATAAGACGTTACATAAAATTATATTCTCTCCTGAATTTGCAACAAAAGATACTAGGCCTATATTTGAAGTTCAAATACAGATAGATGATACAACTTTCAGACTTTATAATATTCATTTTCCTGCTCCCTATCATCCAGTTGGCATGAGAAGAGACTCCTTTAAATCATTAAGCTCTTTAACTAAAACGCATAATGATCCATTTATCGCATTAGGCGATTTCAATGTAACGAGAGATGAAGCAAACAGCGAGCAAATATTTTACAACTTAGAGAGTGAATGGTTTATATCGAATCATGAAGGCTGCAATGATTGCCTTGGCTCACATTATTACTGGAGAGATAAATCATGGTCATATCTTGATAAAATCATGATTTCAAGGAATAGGGGGCTTTCTTTTGTTGTTGATTCAATCAAAACAGTACTAATAGACACAAATACTATAAATTCGATTCCAGAGGGCTTTAATACTAAAACAGGGCACGGCGTTTCAGACCATTTGCCAGTTTATGCAGAAATAGTGTTTAGCGATTAAGTCTAAAGTTCCAAAGATGCGCAGTTATTAGGACTGTACCAGATAGAGTGGTTAGTAAAATCTCAAAAAGTATTGGGATGAATAAGCCAACAAATAACCCAGTAGTTCCAAAAATACCAAGCAATATAGGCCCTTTCTGTTTATGTTTGTTATATGCAGAGGGAAAGCTTAGCAAGCCAATAATAAAAACAAGCAAAAGCAACATGGGATGTATCAATTCTTCTGAGACAGCAATAAAGCCAATAGACCCAACACCACCCCAAAGAAAAAGGCTAAATAAAACGCAATGAACTACACAGAGTCCGGAAAATAAAATACCGAGCCTATCTTTCACAAAGAATTTTTAAAGAGGTTTTAGTCTCTCCAGCCGCCTCTATCAAATATTCTCATATATGTTAATTGATCATGTTCTGATTCGTTTATAACTTTTGCATAATCCCCTGATTGAACCAAAACAACATCACCAGACGATAATTCATATGAATCTTCATGTTGAATCCCGTATGAAGGATCTGAGCCATGGCCTTCAGTTGAATTCATATATTCAATAACTTCCATAGTACCTCTTCCGTTGGTAATAATATAAACAACATCTGAGTCTATTAATTTGTGTCCTTTTGTAGACTTTCCGGGTTCAATAATGGTTCTACTAGCAATAACTCTTTCAAGCAAACTATTTGTCCAAACTGAGTAATCACTTCCTGCTGTTTTAGGAGCACCACCTACTCTAAAATTATTATATTTCTTTGCCATTTTTAACCTCTTTATTGAATAAAAATTAATTTAGATTAAGTTACCATACTTTGATGATAACCTGTTGTAAATCCCTGTCGAATGATTATATAATCTTTTTACCACGCTTTTTGATTCAGCTTGCTAGCGTGTAATAAATAAGCTAAAAAGAAGAATTCTTAAAAAAAATTCCTATTTTTTTATGCTGATAATATTAACTTTTATTATTAGGAAAAATATCATGACGAAAACATACAAAAACCCTGAAACAATTGGTTTGCATGCCGGTTGGAGAAAAGATGAGAACACCAATTCTGTTGCTGTTCCAATTCATCAGACTACAAGCTATGAATTTGATAGCACAGAACATGCTGCAAATTTATTTGGGCTTTCAGAATTAGGCAATATCTACTCAAGGATTATGAATCCAACGTGTGACGTACTTGAAAATAGATTAGCTGCATTGGAAGGTGGTGTAATGGCTCTTGCGGTATCTTCCGGTCAAGCAGCATCAGCATATGCTATCCAAAATATTGCAAAGAATGGTGACAATATTGTTGCATCCTCTCATCTATATGGGGGTACATACAATCAGTTTAAAAATGTCTTTAGTGACATGGGTATCGAAGTAAGGTTTGTTGATCCATCTGACCCGAATAATTTTTTGAAACAGACTGACGAAAAAACAAGAGCTTATTATGGTGAAATTTTACCTAATCCGAGTTTTGAAGTATTCCCAATTCAGGAAGTTGCTGACCTTGGAAGGCCCTTGGGAATACCATTAATTGTTGATAATACTGCTGCTCCAATAATCTGCAAGCCAATAGAACATGGCGCAGCTATTGTTATTCACTCAACGACTAAATTTATTGGCGGGCATGGAACATCTATAGGTGGAATAATTATAGACAGTGGTAATTTTGACTGGGAGTCTGCAGGGAAAGAGCGACAGCCTGCATTAAATACTCCAGATCCTTCATATGGCGGTGCAGTATGGGTTGAGGCAGTAAAACCTCTTGGACCAATTGCATATCTTTTAAAAGCAAGAGTTACCTTGCTAAGAGATATGGGGGCAGCCATGAGCCCATTTAACGCTTTCATGTTTATTCAAGGCCTTGAAACTCTCTCACTAAGGATTAGAGAGCATTCTAAAAATGCAGAAAAAGTAGCGCAATTTTTATCATCTCACCCATCAGTAGAAAAGGTTATCTATCCTTCAGTGCAATCTGGTACAGCAAAAGAAAGAGCTGAAAAATATCTTAAAGGCGGCAATGGAGCACTTATGGGCGTTGAGTTAAAGGGTGGAGTTGAGTCTGGCAAGAAGTTTATTGACTCCTTAGAGCTGTTATATCATGTTGCTAACATTGGTGACTCTAAGTCACTTGCTATACATCCAGCGAGCACTACACATAGTCAGCTTTCTCCAGAAGAGCAATTAGCAGCAGGGGTAACACCTGGGTTCGTTAGACTATCTATTGGTATAGAGCATATAGATGATATTATTGCAGACATCAGTCAGTCATTAGAGCAAATTTAATTATTTTGAGCCAAGAATTAGTAACATATATTATTCTTGGCTCAAAAGCTCGTCTATCGAAAGTAAAACATTTTAAAACAGATGCTCATGAGCAATGTGTTCATTTAAATTATGATGAGAATATTGAGAAAACATTAGATTCAGTTATTACAAAGTCTCATGGCAGTTTAATAGTATTGCTACCTCCTTCCTCTATACCAAGTTCAGACAGCAGAGATACCCTTAAGAAAATATCTCTTGTTAATGTCTCTGCCTGGGGTTGGTTTAAGTACAATAGTAAACGTAAAAATCTTGCACAAAATCTGGGAAAGATATTAACATTCATAAGCGGGGTGCCTTCTCTAGAGCAAGGTCTTTATTTTAGTAAAAGGCTATATTTTTCTATTGGTGGAATAGGTGAGGTTGGCAGCTCTCCATTTGCAGAAATTTCTAAAAGGCTACAATCACGTTTGGATCCTCAAAAACCACTTCAACCTCTTTCAATAAGAACAAAAAACCTTAAAATTAGTTAATGGAGAGTTCATATTTAATAGAGGCAAATAATCTAGCCTATAAAATTAATGAAGTTAAGTTATTTACAAATTTTTCGTTCAGCCTTAAAGCTGGGGAAGCCCTTCATATAAAAGGTTCTAACGGTTCAGGGAAATCTACTTTAATAAGAATATTATGTGGCATTACCCCCTCATCGAAGGGAAAAGTATATAAGAAAGATGAATTAGTTTTCTCATATTTAGGCCATAAAAATGCTCTTAAAACATACCTCAGCGTTAGAGATAATATTTCTCTACTAGGATTATCAGATCATGAGGGTCTTGAGTCCCTTCTATCACTACTAGACCTTTCAGAAAAATTAGATGTAATTGTTGCTAATTTATCGTTTGGACAGCAAAAAAAAGTAGCTCTTCTTAGAATATTTTTAACAGGTGCAGACTTGATATTGTTAGATGAACCATTTGTAGGCCTTGATTCAAACTCGCATGACTTACTTTGTAAATTTCTAGAAAAAAAACTTCATGCTGGGTCAGGTCTTATATATACATCCCATATACCTACTGGTATTAGATCTAAAGATATTACGCTAGATTGATGAATATATTATTGCTATTAAAGAATGAGGCGCTGAAGCTTGTTAAAAAAACAAGAGCTTGGTTAGGACCAATACTTATTTTTATATTGATAATGGTGGCTTTCCCTCTCACCATTGAGCTAACTAGCAACAATCTCTCAGATGCATTCTATCCTGTTCTTTTTATATCCATTTTGCTTGTCATGATGCTTGCTACAGAAGGTATTTTTCTTGAAGATTATGAGGATGGCACCCTTGAGCTATTTCTCATCTCGAAAAAGTCATTATCTCAATGGGTGTTCCTAAAAATATTTATGCATTGGTTGCTCATAGGCGTTCCAATATCTTTGTTAGGAGCTTTTTTTAATTTAGGTGCTAATAATGATTTATCATCATCGCTGATGATTTTCCCCGCTTTATTGATAGCAACATATATTTTTTTAATATTATTTTGTTTTGGAAATTCTCTTAGTCTTACGAAGGGCTCTGCTCTTGGAACCCTTATAACCCTCCCTCTGACGTTGCCAATATTGGTTATATTAGGAAAGCTTAATACCGCAATAATCTTTAATATTAATTATTTTGAGTTTTTGATTCTGATTTTTGGTGTCTTATCGATTATAATATTCGCATTTCCTGCAATTATTTCTAGAATAATAAAAACACATTTGGAGTAATTGTTAAGAGAAATCTTAATTATTGTGATAAAAAAGTTTATACATCAGTTTGCTTCTCCGAAGACTTATTTCTATCAAGTGAATAGGCTTTACCCGTGGCTTTTATACATATCAATATCTATTTATATATCTGCAATTATTTGGGGGCTCTTTTTCACTCCAAAAGACTTTGTTCAAGGTCACTCATACAGAATTATATATTTTCATGTTCCTGCTTCCTTTGTTGCTCAATCTCTTTATGCTGCGATGGCTATATCAAGTGCTGTATTTTTAATATGGAGAGTAAAGCTTGCAGCATATCTAGCTAGATCAATAGCCCCCGTGGGAGCAATGGTAACTTTTATAGCTTTAGTTTCAGGCTCTATATGGGGAATACCTACTTGGGGTACTTGGTGGGAATGGGATGCAAGAATCACATCCACGCTTATATTATTTATAATGTACCTAGGATTGATTTCACTTCATAATTCCTTTAATAACTTTGACAAGGCTGACAAGCTTTTTTCTTATCTAGCTATTATTGGCTTTGTTCAAATACCTATTATTAAAAAATCTGTTGATTGGTGGAGTTCACTTCATCAGCCTGCTTCTATTACTATTTCAGACAAGCCGTCTATTGATCCTTCTATGCTCTATCCTTTATTCATGGCTATGATTGGATTTGCAGGTTTAGTGGCTTGTATTGTAATACTCTCATCTAAGGTTCAAATTTATATAAGAGAAAAGAATAAAAACTGGGTCAAAGACTATGTCTAAATTTGCTTTTAGCTCAATTTCAGATGTCATGAACATGGATGGCCATGGTATTTATGTGTGGATAGTTTTTGCTTTATTTTTTATTGCGCTTTCAACATCATTTTTTATTTTTAATTTATTAATAAAAAAATATCAAAAAAGAATTAAATGAAGATTCATAGAAAAAAGAGGCTTATTAATGTTTTACTTCTATCACTTCTTTCAGGTGCAGGAATTTTAATGGTTTTATATGCCTTAAATTCTAATCTTGATTACTTTTTTACTCCATCCGAACTATTAGCGGAAGAAGTACCTAGCAACAGAAGAGTGAAGGTTGGAGGTATGGTGCAAGAGGGTTCGGTTAGAAGAGAGGACTCAATTATTAGCTTTACCATCACAGACTATAGCAAAACAATAGATGTCTCCTATACAGGAATAGTTCCAGATCTTTTTAAAGAGGGTAGTGGAGTTGTTGTTTTAGGATATCTAAATGATGGTAAAGTTGATGCCGAAAAGGTCCTTGCAAAGCATGATGAGAATTATATGCCCCCGGCATTGCAAGACAAATGATTGCAGACATATCTCACTATCTATCTATTCTATCGACTGCAATTTTTATGCTTACTTTCTCTTTGGTGCTTGTTTTAGATAGATCTGCATCTCATGCAACATTGCTTATAAAGAGATCTTACTCTCATGCATTTATTCTCTTTTTAATATCTTTTTTGCTCTATGTATATTTAGCCCTAACAGATAATTTTTCTGTTAGCTATATTGCTCAGCATTCCAACTCTTTACTTCCTAATTTTTATAAAGTGACTTCTATTTGGAGCGCTCACGAAGGCTCAATGTTTTTATGGATTGTTTTTTTAAGCTTATGGGGCTTTGCTTTTAATTTACACAACGATAGCAACTTAAATGTTAAGAATTTAAGCATAGGCATCATTTCAATTATTATAGTTGGATTCCAGCTATTTCTTTTAGTTACCTCAAACCCTTTTGAGATAGTGCTGCCATTTGCACCAGAAAATGGGGCTGATATCAATCCTGTTTTACAAGACCCAGCTCTCGCAATTCATCCTCCCACTTTATATCTTGGTTATGTTGGTTTTGTTATTCCATTTGCATACAGCTTAGCCTTTTTAATTAATGGTAATAAGTCGTTGGATTGGGAAAAAAAAGTTAAGTCATGGTCAGTTATGGCATGGGTTTTTTTAACAATAGGTATTTCTTTGGGTTCTTGGTGGGCCTATTATGAGCTAGGCTGGGGTGGTTACTGGTTTTGGGATCCGGTTGAAAACGTAGCATTGATGCCATGGCTTGCTGCAACTGCCTTTATACATTCTTTGAGTGTGGCCTCCAAGTCAAACGTACTTAGAATATGGAACCTACTTCTTTCAATCATTGTATTTTCATTAAGTCTGTTTGGCGCTTTCATAGTGAGGTCAGGAATAATAGATAGCATTCATTCGTTTGCAAATGATCCGCAAAGAGGAATGTATTTACTAGCCTTCATAGCAATAATACTGTTTGTATCCTTAGGCTTGTTTATTTCTAGATTTAGTATGTTTGACTCATCTAAAAACATTAAATCTCTCTCTAAAGAATCTTTCATTTCTTTAAATAATATTTTTTTTGGCGTTCTTATTTTTTCAACAATGATGGGAATTACATATCCGCTCATCTATGAATTACTTTATAACCAAAAAATTAGTGTTGGAGCACCTTTTTATAATGCTATATATGCTCCTATAACTATTCTGGCGACAATTATGTTGGTTGCATCAATAGACTCAAAGTGGGGCAGACCTATTGATGTGAAGAGAGGCTTTAGTATGTTGTATATTTCTCTTGCTATCAGCTTAATAGGATTAATTACAATTGGATATTTTGTTGGAAACATGCCTTTTATTATCATGCTCTCTATCTTCATGGGGTTAGTTATAATTTTTAGGTACTTAATGCTAATAATTAGTAATATTGTTCACAAAAAATATACTAATACTCCAAGTGCTTTGGCTCATGCTGGGCTGGGTCTTCTTATCTTATCAATATCTGTAAATTCAATATTAAGCAGTGAGAAAGTTTTCAATATGAAGCCAAATGAAATAAGAGAGTTTCAAAATATAACAATTCAGTTTAGCGAGTTAGAGCTATTAAACAAATCTAATCATGATTCTATAAGAGCTACTTTCTCTCTTAGTACAGAAGGAAAACAATTTTATCTCTCGCCTGAAAAAAGAAAATATTTTGCTAGAGGGCAAATTACCTCCGAGACAGCAATAAAAATAATGCCTTTAAAAGATATTTACCTAACTATAGGAGAGCAACTAGATAATGGACAATGGGTTATCAATGTTCAACTTAATTACTTTATAAGATTTATATGGCTTTCAGCGGCAATGATGGCTTTATCAGGGTTAATAATTATAAAAAATATAATTAGGAGAAGGGTATGAAGCTTCTTCTAAAAACCTCTATTCTAATTATACCTTTCATAATTTTTTCATTTTTTTATCTCTATCTTTCAAAAGACAATTCTTATCCAGGTGCAGACTATAAAAATTTTAGTTTACCCAGCTTTGAACTTAAGAATCTTTATGATGATAGTCTTATTTCTAATAGCGCATTAAAGGGTACTTATTTGGTTAATATTTGGGCTAGCTGGTGTATTACATGCAGAGTAGAACATGGATTTTTATCTCAACTCGATGATAACAATATACGAATAGTTGGATTGAATTATAAAGATGATAAAGATGATGCAATTAACTGGCTTGCTAAATATGGTAACCCTTATGAAGTTGTTTTGCATGACTACAAAGGAAGTCTTGCTTTGGATATGGGAGTTACTGGAGCCCCAGAGACATTTTTGGTACATGATCAAATGGTCGTTGCTCATTATCGGGGTGAGATAAATAAGATGATTTGGAACGACGTCTTTATGCCTCTAATCAAACAAGAAGGTTTTGCAGATGCTAAATAAGTTTTTGTTTTTATTCTTTGTATCTTTCTCTGCACTTACTGAGTCTTACTACGAATTTAAAAACATTGAAGATGAAAAAAGGTTTTTTACCTTAATTAAGGAAATTAGATGCCCCAAATGTACAAGCGGGTCATTAGCTAGCTCGAATGCTCCGGTTTCTGAAGACCTAAAAAAAGTAATTGCAGAGATGATCGAAGACAGCAAGTCTGATGAAGATATAAAGAGCTATATATCCGACAGATTTGGAAAAGAAACTTTATACGATACTCCAATAGAGCCAAATACTTATGTATTGTGGTATTCACCATTCATCTTCCTTTTAATTTGCTTGGCATTTTTCTTTTTTAGAAAGAAAACATAATGACTATTTATATATTACTTACTATTTTTGGTTTTTTACCTTTTGGGGCTTACCTTCTTGCACAGAAAACAAAGAATAAGGGGCTTGTTCTTGGCTTTTCTTTTTTCTATCTTGTATCTTGTTTGTTAATATTTACCAGTAATTTTTATACTTCAAGCTCATATTCACTCAAATCAATTAATGAGAATGTAATTCAAAAAATAAATCTTGATGAGCAAATTGAAATCAGTCTGTATGCTCAGCTAGATCAATTTTCAAATAATGATCTTACAAAGAACTGGATTCAATCCTATCTTTTAAATGCAATATCGTTAAAGCACTTTAATTCAGCAGAAAGCTTGATATCTATTGCTGAAGATATTTATAGCGAGCCAAGAGAGAAAGTAATTTTTTATTCTATGTATACACAGCTAAGGGATGCAAGATTTCCTCTCTTCTCTAGTGCACGCTTGGATGTATCATCAGCTCTCCCAGAAAATTGCACTAACGATAATTCTGCACAAGTAAGATTAGATATTGTTGATGGCCCAGGAGTTCCGATTGCAGAGGGCTCTTTTATAAATACTAACCAATATTCACTATCTAACAAGAATTCTCTCATACCAGGCTTTGATATTGCTTCTGCACTTCTTAATAATGAATCTCTAGAAATTTTTATAGAGCTAAGGTGTTCAAATATCAACGAAATTTATCAGTTTAATTCTCTCTTTATTTTTGATCCAAACTCACCAGTAAATACTTACAAAATTAACTCAAATGAATGGTCTAAGGCAGAACAATAGTTTAATATAAGTAGTTGTTAACAACTAAAGAAAATGCAGCTTAAACACATTAAACTAGCGGGTTTTAAGAGTTTCGTAGACCCTACAAAAATTGGGTTTCCTACGAACTTAGTTGGTGTTGTTGGTCCAAATGGTTGTGGTAAATCCAATGTCATAGATGCTGTTAGGTGGGTTCTTGGAGAACTGTCTGCAAAAAACCTTCGTGGCGAATCTATGGTTGATGTTATTTTTAATGGCACAGATTCTAGGAAGCCCTCAGGGCAGTGCAGCATAGAGCTCTTATTTGATAATACTAGCGGTAAAATTGGGGGTGAATATGCCTCTTTTAATGAGATATCTATAAAAAGAGTCATGACCCGGGATGCACAATCCACTTATTACATAAATAACACAAAATGTAGACGAAAAGATGTTCAAGATATTTTTCTTGGAACCGGTCTGGGCCCAAGTTCTTATGCAATTATAGAGCAGGGCATGGTAAGTAAGCTTGTTAGTGCCAAGCCTGAAGA
>JAQWXQ010000048.1 GCA_029254395.1 SAR86 cluster bacterium
CCTTCAGGACTATGGTTATTCTGGTTGGTGGCAGCTTTCCTATATAACAGTTATTGGAATTTTTGTTGTTTTAATTTGGTGTATGTTGCCTGCAAAAGAAGATGAGAATGATTGGGGCAAAAACCCTCTTTTAGAATCCTAAAGCAGAACCCAAGGAAATATTAGAACAAGAACTAATACTAAAAGTTGAATAAATATAAATGGGATAACTCCTTTGTATATTTCTGAAGTCTTAATACTCTCGTCAGCAACCCCTCTTAAGTAGAAAAGAGAAAATCCAAAGGGCGGTGTTAAAAAAGATGTCTGAAGATTAATGGCCAATAAGATCGCTAGCCAAACTGGATCAAAGCCCATTATTAATAGTGGTGGTGCAACCAACGGAACAATGACATAGCAGATCTCAATAAAGTCTAAAATAAAACCTAATAAAAAGACTAAAGCTAGCACAAAAATTAAGGCAACGTATGGCCCTCCAGGAAGCGACCCAAAGATCAAATCTATAAACTCATCCCCGCCAATTCCTCTAAATATTAAAGAAAAGATAGATGCACCAATCAGTATTGCAAATATCATAGATGAGACTATTGCCGTCTTCTGACTAGTCTCTTTAATAAAGCTGGCATTTATTTTTCCATTAATTGCAGAAATAATAAGCGCCCCCATGGCACCTAGCGCAGACGCTTCTGTGGGCGTCGCTATGCCTGCAATTATTGAGCCTAGTACAATAAATATAAGACAAAGGGGAAGCCCCAATGTTTTTATCAACTCTACCTTTGAAATAGAAAGACTACCTTTATCAGAGATAATATTTTTATTCTCAAAGTTTTTATAAATTGTATACAGCAAGTAGCCAAAGCAAATCATAGCTCCAGGAATAATTGCTCCTATAAATAAATCTCCCACAGTTACTGTTTTTTGAGAGAATATTCCCATATCATTTTGGGCTCTCTGATATGCATTTGACATGACATCCCCAAGCAAGACTAGCGCAATGGAGGGAGGTATTATTTGCCCTAGTGTTCCTGTTGAGGCCACTAGACCGGATGCAAAATCTTTTCTGTAGCCTTGCTGCATCATAATAGGAAGGGACATTAGGCCCATAGTGACAACTGTAGCGCCAACTATGCCGGTACTTGCAGCCAGCAGTGCTCCAACAAATATTATAGATATACTCAGCCCACCTCTTATATTTTTAAATGCTAAAGCCATATTCTTCAACATTTGAGCTGCAATTCCTGATCTTTCTAATATTGTTCCCATATAGATAAATAAAGGAACAGCAAGCAAGGTCACATTATTCATAATTCCAAAAATTCTTATAGGTATGCTTTTGAATATAGAGGCATCAAAAACTCCAAAAGGAATACAGGCTAAAGCAAACAGTAGTGAAACACCGGACAGCGTAAATGCTACTGGATAACCTAGCAGCAAAGTCGCGCATATAAGAATAATTAATATTAAAGGAATTATTTCCATGGCTTTTTCAAAATAAAGTTACAAAGGGCAAGCATGAGAGTCAGTGGAAAAAGGAAAATTAATGATTTCTGGATATATACGAATGGCAATCCTCCAGCTTCTGTAGATATTTCTTTTATACTCCATGCCATAACGATTAAATCAAGTGAATAAAAAGCGATAAAAATGATGACAGGCAATAAAAAGATTACTCCACAAATCAAGTTAATGAATTTTTTATGTTGCTTAGAGGAATCCCTGTAAAAAATATCAACCCTTACATGCTCATCTTTATTAAATACAAATCCTGCAGATCCTAAAAAGACTACTGCATGAAAGTACATAACTAATTCCTGCATGCCAGTTCTGCCAATTCCAAAAAAATATCTACTAATTATCACTATCACCATCATGATTGTCATAACTGGAATTAAATAAGAGGCCTTCACACCAATAAAATTTGTAAACTTTTCTATAGTTTTCATTAGATGTCTTTTATTTATTTAGTTAGAATATTTACTTATGTTAATACTTCTATCCCCTGCAAAAACCCTCGATTACTCGATTGACTCAAAATCTAATCATACTGCACCTCAGTTTTTAAACCAATCGGCAAAACTCATTAAAATTTTAAAACAAAAGGAGCCAAAAGATATCGCAAGTCTTATGGGATTAAGTGATAAGTTGGCATCTCTTAATTTTGATCGCTATCAATCATGGAAGGCTTCAAAAGTCTTGTCAGATGATGCAAAGCCTTCACTTTTAGTTTTTAAAGGTGATGTTTACCAAGGACTATCTGCAGATACATTTAATACTAAGCAGCTAAAATTTTCACAAAAGCATTTAAGAATCTTGTCAGGTTTATATGGTATTTTGAAACCAATGGATCTTATAAAGCCTTACAGGCTTGAGATGGGAACAAAGCTTGTAACTGATAAAGGAAAAAATTTATATGAATTTTGGGGCAATGCAATCCAGAAAAATATTATTAATGAGTTGGATGAGCAAAAATCAGATCTTGTTATTAATTTGGCATCTAAAGAGTATTTTTCAGTAATTGGAAAAATGCCAGAACATCTGAATGTGGTTTCTCCAGCATTCAAAGATTTTAAAAATGGTAAGTACAAAATAATTAGCTTTTATGCAAAAAGAGCAAGAGGCTTAATGGCAAGATGGCTTATTGAAAATAATATAAAAGATTTTGAAAGACTGCCTGAGTTTAATGTTGATGGTTATTATTATTGCCCAAAAGAATCATCAGTCACCGAACCAGTTTTCTTGAGAGATTAAACTAAACCTTCGTCTTTTTCCCAAAATGATTTTTTTGGCTCAAGATCATCAAAGCTACCCTCAGATTTAGAGACGTAAGACTTCATAGCCTCTTCCATATCTTTTCTACTTATCAGACTAGAGTTCCAAGCAGCATGGTAATCCAATGATTCTTGAACTGAATGATCTCTTGCATAATTGATCTGCTTCTTAATAACTCTTGTAACAAGAGGTGATTTACTGGCTATAGTTTGTGCAATTTTAGCAACCTCTTCATTTAAGCTATCTCTTGAATCAAACACATCATTTACTAAGCCAAGTATCTTTGCCTCGGCAGCATCAAACTTCCTTCCGGTATATGAGAGCTCTCTTACAGAAGCTAAAGGCATTAAAGTTGGCAGTCTTTGAAGAGTACCAACATCTGCAGCCAAACCAATATCTACCTCAGCTATTTTAAAAAACGCATCACTAGAACAATACCTCATATCACATGCCGCAGCCATATCTATCGCCCCTCCTACACAAGCTCCTTGTATGGCAGCTATAGTTGGCATCCTGCATTCTTCTAGTGCTGAAAATGTATCTTGAAGCTCCAACACTTCATGATAAAAAGTTTCTCTTATTCTAGCTGGATCTTTTTTCTCACCGCCTTTATCAGACTGCATGAAATTTGCCAAATCCATACCTGCGCTGAAATGTTT
>JAQWXQ010000018.1 GCA_029254395.1 SAR86 cluster bacterium
AAGCGTTAATCATTCTAGATATATATGCTGCAAGTGAAAAACCAATAAAAGGTATTAATTCAAAATCTTTAGTGCACTCATTAAAACAAATGGGGCATCTTAACTGCCATTACATCAACCCACATGACAAAATTAATAATTATATTGAATCAAATTCAAATAAATTTGATATTTTTGTTACTCAAGGAGCAGGAAGTGTTTCCAATGTATGTGAATCAATAAGAAAGAAATGGGAAATATAACAAAGGTTGTTGTTATTTGCGGAGGTAGGTCTGCTGAGAGAGAGATCTCCCTTATAAGCGGCAGAGCCGTTAAAGATAGTCTAGAGGAAGCTGGAATCCAAGTGCTTTTAGTAGATTTTACTTCACTACAAAAACTACCAGATTTAAGTACTTATGAAATTGTTTTCATTGCTCTGCATGGGCATGAAGGAGAGGGCGGAGATCTCCAAAATTTTCTTACTAAAAAAAATATAAAATTTACCGGATCAGGTCAAATCGCTTGTTCTAAAACATGGAATAAAAGACTATGTAAAGAGGCCTTATCTTTCAATAAAATTGCAACTCCAGAATGGATGGTTGTAAATAATTTGCACGAAGCATTTTTACATAATGGTTTGGAGAATTTATACCATAGTGCAGTTTCTATAGTTGGCAAGGAGTTTTTTGTAAAGCCCGCAGAGGAGGGCTCAAGCATTGATATTTTTAAAATATCAAATTTATCTAATTTTGAAGAGGCTATAGCTAAATGCACAAATGCTAATAGAGAATTTATATTTGAAACATTGATCGAAGGAAAAGAGATTACAGTTTCAGTTCTTGATGGCCAATGCTTACCTCCAATTGAAATTAATACAACGAATAAATTTTATGACTATGATGCAAAATATATTTCGAACAATACATCTCTCAATGAGGCAAATCTAGGTGAAGCTGAATTAAAAGAAATTAAAAAAATGGCCTTGAATGCATTTAACGCACTAGATTGTTTTGGCTGGGCGAGAATAGATTTTATGCAGAATAGAGATGGAAAATTTTTTATAATTGAGATAAATTCAGCTCCTGGCATGACATCACATAGCTGCGTACCTAAGGCAGCGGAATTAAAAAATATTTCTTACGTGCAGCTAGTGAAAAAAATTATAAATGCAAAAAACTAAAGCTTTATTTTTAATATTTTTAAGCATCAATGCGTTTGCTAATTTTGATATCAAAATCTCTTTTGAAAATGAACCCAATTTCAAGTCACAGTTTGAATTTATAGATCAGGTTAAAACCATAGACTCAATAACTGAACTCTCATTCCTAGTTAACAAACAAGACTGGATAGAAAACTACATTCTTAATAAATCACCCTTTAAAAATACCATTGAAATTTATATTAGCTCCAAAAAACCACTATTTATCTTAAATAATATATTTTATGTTGACGGAGCCCTGAATAAATTTAGGCATTCTTCTGGTAAGGAGAATATTCTTAGAGTTAATGGGCAAATTAATGACCTCTCTCAGGTTTTAAAAATAATTAACTTCATAAATAATACTGATATAAAAAATTTCAATACCTTAAACCTTATTCAATATAACTACATATCAGGTTGGGAGCTAAATATTAACAAAACTGTTATAAAACTTGGTAAAAATTTAAATGATAAAAAGTTTAAACTATTTCAAGAAACCTTAGATTATTTAAGCATTAATAATAAAATACCTAGTATGATAGATTTAAGATACAAAGATGGAGTGGCATTAAAGAATGGGTAATTCAAAAAATTCAAATATTGTTGTTGGGTTAGATATCGGGACATCAAAAGTTGTTTGTATTGTTGGCACTAGAGATGAAAATGGCCAACTAGAAATTATTTCACTTGGATCTTATCCATCGAGCGGTCTCAAGAAAGGAGTAGTTGTTAATATAGA
>JAQWXQ010000057.1 GCA_029254395.1 SAR86 cluster bacterium
TTTTCCCCTTTAATAATGATTAATCTTAATTACTTTACTACAGTCTATTTAAAAAATATTCAGCTGATACGTTATTTTTTAAAAAAGATAACATTTTTATCTTCCAGCCAACAACGCCAATTTCTCTGTTCTGCAACAACATGAAAAGTCTTTTCTGAATAAAATAATACATGTGTTGGATCTCTTCTATAGTACCAATTCTCAAAGTTTATTGAATTGTCAAACAATGAGGTCATTACTGCCAAAATCCCATCCTTCTTTAAAATCTCGTCCATTTTATTAAACTCTTCCAGAGGGTTATAAAAATGCTCTGCTGCTTCTGTGCATGTTATGAATTCATACTTTTTTTTGAAAACTGTTTTGTCAGGGTAAAAATAAGGGTCGTATAGGTCTATTTTGAAACCTTTCTTTTTAAGAATGTCCGCAAGGGCTGGCCCATGACCGCAGCCATAATCAAGGCCAAAATCATTTTTTTGAAGATGCTTTTCGAGAGGGTCTGTTACTTTTGAAAGGAATTTTCTATACCCTTCATCTTGTATAACATTATTATGTTCTTCATACCTTTCTTTTTCATTATCAGGACTCAAGTAATGATCTGGATCTAAAAATCTTGCTTCGCAGTTATTGCAATGCCAATACTGTTTTAAGTCATTTGATGTTTTAAAAGAAGTAGTGTCTTGGCTTGAGCAAACTAAGCAATGCATGAGTTTGTTAGCCTTAAGACTCTATAACTTTTTTTATGCCCTCTATTGAAATGAGCATGCCGTGATGCACGCCATCAGCAAAAACCTCAGGATCAATTTCGGTCGTCCATAGCAGGGTAGATTGATCTTGGCCTGCTGAGGAGATTTTCATAGTAGCTAAATGGTGATCTATTTTGGAAGGTGTCTTGATAGCAGAATATTTCAAAGTCATTGTTTCATCATCATTCAATAATATCTGTTCAGTAACACTGCCTATACCTTCCATATCAAAAGATCTAAGGTTGCCAACTAGAGATATTGATTCAATTGAGGGCACCCAGTCTGATCTTGATACATCAGATAGAACTTCCCAAAGAGCGTCTGCTGAACAATTAAACAATACTTCTTCTTTTAAGATTTTCATGAATTTATCTTAGCACTAATAATTTATTATTTTATGAAATCTTCTTTTGAATGTTAGTATAAATGCATATTTTTAATTGGAACATATGGACACACCTTCATCATCACAACCTCTTGCAGGAATTAAAGTAATAGAGCTTTCTAATATGATTACCTGCTCTTTGGCTGCTATGACTATGTCCTCGCAAGGCGCACAAGTTATTAAAGTTGAGCCCCCTATAATGGGAGACAAGATGCGCCCCTTGGGTACTCAAAAAAATGGGGTTTCTGGTTTTTTTCATAATTGTAATCGCGGCAAGAGATCTCTTGCTGTTGATCTAAAATCTAATGCTGGAATCAAAGCAGTGAAAGAGCTTGTTATGCAGTCTGATGTTTTGCTTCATAATTATCGTCCAGGCGTTATGGATAGGTTGGGGCTAGGATCAGATGTTCTTAGAAAATTAAATCCTAGGCTAATCTATGTTGCTGTAAGTGGTTTTGGTACTAAGGGCCCAATGGCTGATCTGCCTGCTTTTGATCATGTAATACAAGGTCTTGCTGGATTTACAGATCTTCAGTCATCTGAGGAAAATTCATTTGATTTTATTAAAACATTTATATGCGATAAGGTTACTGCCTATACAGTTGGTCAGGCTGCTACCGCTGCCTTGCTTGCTAGAGCATCTACAAATGAAGGTCAGCACATTGATATATCTATGCTTCATGCTTGTCTTGCTTTCATGTGGCCGGATGGGATGATGCACAAAACTCTTAAGGATGAAGATAGGTTTAAAATGTCTCCTGGGTCAGATTATTTTGAAACAATTAATTACAAAGATGGCGGAGTTGCAGTTGCGCCTTTAAGTGATGAGCATTGGAAAGCACTTTTGCCAATGCTTGGATATCCTGAGCTTATCAATACTCCCTTGTATGCGTCAATTGCATCTAGGATGACAAATATGGATCAAGTAATGACGGTTTTAAGAGAACCTCGCAATGATATTGGTGTTAAAAAAGCCATGGAAATTTTAATTGCCGCCGATGTTCCATGCTCCCCATGCACAAAAAGAGATGATCTAGAAAGCGTTGATCAGATCAAAGCAATTGGTGCGCTCGAGACATATGTAACTAAAACAATGGGGGAACTTACCGTTACTACTCCACCTATTTTATTTGAGGGCAAAAAAACATCACAGGCGCAGCCTAGTCCCTTGCTTGGTGAACACAGCAAGGAAATACTGCAAGAGCTTGGTTGGAAGCAGTCATTCATTGATTCGCTTATTGAATCAGGAGATTTGCTAGTCACAAAACTATAAATTCAAAATTTAGTATATTTATTAACTCTGGCGATAAGGTTAAAATAGACCTAAATACGATCAAAAAAATCCATGGCTATTAAAAAGAAGGTTGATGAAACAAGTTTTGATATTTACTTTGATGAAATCAATGAACTGTTTGAATCAGACGAAGATCAGCAGTTTGTATATCTAACTGGGGCTGCGGGTACTGGTAAGACAACCTTAGTTAAAAAGCTGATAGATGAAAATAGTCTAAAAAAAATAGTTGTGGCTCCAACAGGCATAGCCGCTTTAAATATAGGTGGAGCAACTATTAACTCTGCTTTTAGAATTGGTTTTGATACATTTCCAGTGATAAAAGAATCAAATGATCCAAGATTCAAAAAACTTTTAAAAAATTTAGAGCTTTTGATTATTGATGAAATATCTATGGTTAGAGCTCCTATGCTTGATGCTATATCAGAAACTCTTAAGTTACACAGGGATTCGTCAGAGCCCTTTGGGGGTGTTCATGTTCTTGCGTGTGGAGATTTATTTCAACTTCCGCCAGTGGTTAAAGACCATGAAGAAGAGGCAATTTATGAGAAATATGAGTCCATTTATTTTTTTAGCGCAAATAGCTTTAAAGAAATAGCATCGCCTTCTTTTTATGAGCTAACTTACTCATTTAGGCAAAGTGATGATAATAATTTTTACGATCTCTTGAATAATATAAGACTGGGAAACGATGTAGAAAATACGATTAATAAAATTAATGCGTCGTGTTTTAACCCAAGCAATTATGAGGAGTCTGCTCTTATTGTTACGTCTAGAAGATATAGGGCGGATCAAATCAATGAAGAGATGTTAAATACAATTGAGGGTCCAGCAACTGCTGCTATGGCAGAGGAGCTTGGAGATCTAAATGAGAACGAGCTTCCTGCTCCAAGAAATCTTAGGATTAAAGAGGGCGCAAAAGTTATGTTTATAAAAAATGATAGCGAGGGAAGATGGGTGAATGGAACAGTTGGAAAGGTTATAGACTGCAAGGATAAAAAAAGGAAAACTATAAAAGTTGAGGTTGCTGGAAAAACTTTAAGTGTAAAAAGA
This sequence comes from SAR86 cluster bacterium, assembly GCA_029254395.1. GTDB lineage: Bacteria > Pseudomonadota > Gammaproteobacteria > Magnimaribacterales > D2472 > CAJQGY01. The sequence goes on from JAQWXQ010000057.1 coordinate 3,473, forward strand.
GAGGAATGGAATAAAATTCGCTATGTATACGATGACTATGATGATGAAATGGAAGAAGAGATTGTTTCATCATTTAAACAGTTTCCAGTAAAGCTTGGGTGGGCAGTAACAATACATAAGGCGCAAGGCCTTACTCTTGAGAGTTGTTCTATAGATCTAGGCCAAGGTGCGTTTGCAACCGGGCAAACTTATGTTGCATTAAGCAGATGCAAGACGCTTGGGTCGGTAAATTTATATCAAGAGCTAAGAAAGACAGACGCTATGGT